>NZ_VYKE01000064.1:0-31410 GCF_032424515.1 Pseudomonas sp. JV245A | reverse complement strand
GTCGCGCACTGGGTTCGGGGGAAGTGAAATTCTTCGGCCAGGTCCTGCCGACCGCCAAGAAAGTCACCTATAACATTCACATCAAGCGCGTGCTCAAGGGCAAGCTGAACATGGCCATCGCCGATGGTTCGGTCAGCGTTGACGGCCGCGAAATCTATACCGCCGAAGGCCTCCGGGTCGGCGTGTTTACTTCAACTGACAACTTCTAAGGGTTATCCGCATGCGCCGCGTCGTTATCACAGGTCTTGGCATTGTTTCGTGCCTGGGCAATGACAAAGAGACCGTCTCCGCTAACCTGCGTGCAAGTCGCCCTGGCATCCGCTTCAACCCGGAATATGCCGAAATGGGTCTGCGTAGCCAGGTTTCCGGCTCCATTGACCTGAACCTCGAAGAGCTGATCGACCGCAAGATCTATCGCTTCGTCGGCCACGCGGCGGCTTACGCCTACCTGGCCATGAAAGACGCCATCGCCGACTCCGGCCTGAGCGAAGAACAAGTGTCCAACCCGCGCACCGGCCTGATCGCCGGCTCCGGCGGCGCCTCGACCCTGAACCAGATGGAAGCGCTGGACATCCTGCGCGAGAAAGGCGTCAAGCGCGTTGGCCCATACCGCGTTACGCGGACCATGAGCAGCACCGTTTCCGCCTGCCTGGCCACCCCGTTCAAGATCAAGGGCCTGAACTACTCCATCGCTTCTGCCTGCGCCACCAGTGCTCACTGCATCGGTACCGCCATGGAACAGATCCAGATGGGCAAGCAGGACATCGTCTTCGCCGGTGGCGGTGAAGAAGAGCATTGGACCCAGTCGTTCCTGTTCGACGCCATGGGTGCCCTGTCCACCCAGTACAACGAAACCCCGGAAAAGGCCTCCCGCGCCTACGACGCCAAGCGTGACGGTTTCGTCATCGCCGGCGGTGGCGGCATGGTGGTGGTCGAGGAGCTGGAACACGCTCTGGCCCGTGGCGCCAAGATCTACGCGGAAATCGTCGGCTACGGCGCCACTTCCGATGGCTACGACATGGTGGCTCCAAGCGGCGAAGGTGCAATCCGCTGCATGGAAATGGCCATGTCCACCGTCGACACCCCTATCGACTACCTGAACACCCACGGCACTTCGACCCCGGTCGGCGACGTCGCGGAAATGAAGGGCGTGCGTGAAGTGTTCGGCGACAAGGCCCCGGCCATCAGCTCCACCAAGAGCCTGTCGGGTCACTCCCTGGGCGCTGCCGGCGTTCACGAAGCGATCTACTGCATGCTGATGATGGAAGGCAACTTCATGGCCGGTTCGGCCAACATCGACGAGCTGGATCCGGAAGTGGCCGATATGCCGATCCTGACCAAGACCCGCGAAGACGCCACCATCAACACCGTGATGAGCAACAGCTTCGGCTTCGGTGGCACCAACGCCACCCTGGTCCTGAAGCGCTGGCAGGGCAAGTAAGCCCCACCGCTTCGCCGAATGAAAAAGCCCCGACCGGTTCGGGGCTTTTTTTCGCCTGCCAGAAGGCTCAGACCGAGAAACGCGCCACCATGCTGTTCAGGTCCACCGCCAGGCGCGACAACTCCTGGCTGGCCGCACTGGTCTGATTGGCCCCGGCGGAGGTCTGCAAGGCCAGGTCGCGGATGTTCATCAGGTTGCGGTCCACCTCCCGCGCCACTGCCGCCTGCTGCTCCGAGGCGCTGGCAATGACGATGTTGCGCTCATTGATCTGGGTGAAGGCCGATGCGATTTCCTCCAGCGCCTGTCCTGCCGCCTTGGCCACCTCCAGGGTCGAATGGGCGCGGTTGTTGCTCTGCTGCATGGAACTGACGGCCTGGTCGGTGCCCTGCTGGATACCGCCGATCATCTGCTCGATTTCCTGGGTCGACTGCTGGGTCCGATGAGCCAGGGCCCGGACTTCATCGGCCACCACTGCGAACCCGCGTCCCGCATCCCCGGCCCGTGCCGCCTCGATGGCCGCGTTCAACGCCAGCAGGTTGGTCTGCTCGGCAATGGAACGGATCACCTCCAGTACCTTGCTGATGCCATAGACCTTCTGCGCCAGATCCTCCACCTGGCTGGCATTGGCCGTCACGTCCTGCGCCAGCGACTCAATCGAGAGCACCGTCTGGTGCACCTGCTCGCGCCCGTGCTGGGCGATGCGGTCGGACTCCCGCGAGGCCTCGGACGTGGCCACTGCGTTACTGGCCACCTCCTCCACCGCTGCGGTCATCTGGTTTACCGCCGTGGCCGCCTGTTCGATCTCCAGGCTCTGCTGATGCAGGCCACGGGTCGCATCCTCGGTGACACAACTGAGCTCTTCCGAGGCCGAGGCCAGCTGGCTGGATGAATCGGAGATGCGCCGGATGGTTTCCCGCAGGCTGTGCTGCATGGCCTTGAGCGCGTGCAGCAGCCGCGCCGGCTCGTCCCTGCCGGTCACCGTGATAGTGCCGGTCAGATCGCCGCCGGCCACCACTTCGGCCACATTCAACGACTGCGCCAGAGGCAGGACGATACTGCGGGTCAACAACAGGGCCAGGCCGATGGTAACCAGCGCCGCCAGGGCAATCATGCCGATCACCCATACCCACGACTTGCTGAACACCGCCTGGGCCAGATCGGTGGCATGGGTCGCGCTTTGCTTGTTCAGCTCCACCAGCTCGTGCAGGGTCGCGGCCATCTCATCGGCCAGCTGGTTCATTTCGCCATTGACCACCTTGACCGCTTCCTCCAGCTGGTTCTGGCTGGAGAGCTGCATGACCCGTTCCTGGCGTTGCAGGTACTGTTTTTCGATGGTCTTGAAACGATCGAACAGGACCCGCTCCTGGGGCAGGAGGATCAAGGATTCGTAGCGGCTCTGGGCAACCCCCAGGACACTCTTGATCTCGTTGATCTTGTTTTCGTTCTGGGTGATCGCCTGCGGGTCGCGATTGATCAACAGCCGCAGGGTCAGGGCGCGAATGCGCAGCAGGTCCTGGTTCATTTCCCCTACGGACATCACGCTGGGCAGCCAATTGCTTTCCACTTCATCGGACTGCTGGCGCATATTGCCCATCTGCATCAAGGCGAATGCCCCCAGGGCAAACACCATCAACGCCAGCAAGCCGAAACCCAGGCTCGCCCGTAACGCAATGTTCAGACTTCTAAGACTCATTCCTCTGGCTCCTTCCTAGAGCGCTGCAAGAACTTGCAGCAGGGTGCTCTTAGACGGTATCGGGCCATTGGAAAATTGCGTAAGACAAAAACGTGATATCAAAACGCCCTAGCACTCCAATACTTGGGCGTAAAACGATTCAGCGCACAGAAAATCGCTGTTCTGCCAACAATCGGTCGCCCTGGAAGACCATGAAACGCCACTCGCCCGGGACCACCTCATGGCTTTCGGTGAACTCATAGGCCATCACATCCTGGGGAGCGTTAGGCACCAGTTTCTGAGTGATTTCGAACTTGTCATGGCGTACCCCGTCCGGCGTACGGATGCCCGGCGTCAGGTAAAGAAGAGTCAGGGGCTGATCTTCGGCCACCTTGCCCAGCAACTGGTAACGCATGCCGAACTTGGTCCCCAGCCTGGCGGGCACCACGGAGGTCTGCTGGATCTTCTCGTTGCTGCGGCGCAGCACCCGCTCCCCCGATTGCAGCTCGGCCTTGGGACCTTCGAACACGCCGTATTCCACCGGCCCTTCGACACGGACTTCGGCGCTGGCCAGGCCACTGAAGATCATCAGCGCCGCCAGTGCGCTTAAACGAGTGAGGTGCATATCGCGCTCCTTGATTGAGATGGCGCGAGCTTATGAAGCAGGCATGACAGGCTGATGACAGTCTGGCGCCTGCTAGGGACGATGGTTGGCGGGAAGGATGGCGAGGAAATTGTCATGGGCCACCTTGCGTGCTACCTCCTGCGGCAAGGCGTCAAGAAAGCCATCGAAGCCCCGCAGCTCGCTCCCCAGTTTGTTGAAGCGCCCGACCACGTCCGAACCCAGCATGAAGCGCTCCGGGAAGCGCTCCACCAGCTGCAGCCAGGCCGGGTCGGGGTTGCCCTGCTTATCCAGCAGATAGGGCGTGAGCAGGCTCCAGGACAGGTCGATGTAGAGATTGGGGTAGCTCTCCAGCAGCCGCGTCAGGGTCGGCAGCAGGAACTCCAGCCGGGTCTGGTGACGATGGATCTCGGCACTGGTGCCGGCATGGGCCCAGATAAAACGCGTATGGGGGTGATTGCGCAGCGGTTCTTCGATTTCCGCCAGGTACAGTGGATTGCGCTCGCGCTTGGAGGTGATGTTGGAGTGCAGCATGACCGGCAGGTCGTTCTCGGCCGCCAGGTGATAGACCTTGGTCATCGCCTCGTTATTGGCCCGCGGCGTGTCGCCGGCGGTCAGCGCGGTGAGGTCGTCATGCCGGGTGAAGACCTCGCCGATGCCCTGCCACAGCCCCGGGTCGAGATCGAGCATGCGCTGGATATGCGCCGCAGAGTTCTTGTCGTTGGGGTTGAACCCCGAAAGGAACGGATGAAAGCGCCGGCGCTGCTCGGCCGGCAGCTTTTTCACCGCGGCGGCCACCAGCACGTCGGTGGCGCTGTACCAGTAGGCCGCGGCATCGTCCCCGGCGTAGTAGCGCGGGCGCTTGGGTTCATCCTCGTGCCATTTCTTGGCCACCGGAATCCCGGCAATCATCACCTGCTCGATGCGGTTGTCATCCATGGCCTTGAGCAAGGCTTCCATGCCCGCGGTTTCCTGGAAGAAGTCCACGTAATGCAGGTGTGCGTCGCTGCACACATAGTCACGCGCCTGCGCCACCGCCAGCGGCAGCGTCAGCAGCGCCCACAAACAGCTTGCTTGAACAGGATTCCAGCGCACCGGGCCGCCTCCCATGGATCGAAGCAGGATAGACCGCGACGCCGAGCCGCAGGTTCAGAAAAAGGGGAACGCCCGCGCTTCGATATGCTCTATAACTTCAGCACCCTTACAGCCTGATCCTTATTCATCACTGCCTGAGGTTTGCCATGACCATCACCGTCAATACCGAGTCCAGCGAAGGTTTCCGCCACAGCATCCAGGTCGACGACCACCAGTTGTTCACCGACCTGCCCAAGTCCGCTGGTGGCGAAGGCACCGCCCCCGAGCCCCATGACTACTTCGATGCCGCCCTGGGCGCCTGCAAGGCCCTGACCCTCAAGCTCTACGCGCAGAAGAAGAACATCCCGCTGACCGGGGTCACCGTGGAGATCAAGCACGACAACAGCGAAGAGCAGAAGGGCAAGTACGCCCTGCATGTGAAGCTGACCCTCAAGGGCGTGCTCACCGACGCCCAGCGTGATGAGCTGCACCGGGTGGCCGACCGTTGCCCGATCCACAAGCTGATGACCACCAGCGAAGTCAGCATCGAGACCCACCTCTCCGAAGGTGCCTTCAGCCAGTAGCGGCAAGGCTGGCACAAGCGGGTTATGCTCCCGGGCATAACCCGATCAGCCTGGAATCCGCCATGAACTCCCCCCTCGTGATCCGTCCCCGTGCCGAGGACGTTGAAGGCCAACCCATCCTGCGCCCCCTGCCTTCGGCCCAGTGCCGCAGTGTCGGGCCTTTCGTGTTCTTCGACCACATGCTGGAAACCCGCTACCCGCCGGGCAAAGGCATGAATATCCGCCAGCATCCGCATATCGGCCTCTCCACCCTGACCTACCTGTTCGCCGGGCAGATCTAGCACAAGGACAGCCTGGGCTCCGACCAGATCGTGGGCGCCGGGGACGTCAGCTGGATGACCGCCGGCAGCGCCATCGCCCATGTCGAGCGCACGCCAGCACTCTTGCAGGCCCAGGGGTTTGCCATGCACGGCCTGCAGGTCTGGCTGGCCTCGCCCAAAGAACAGGAGCAGGGCCCGGGGCACTACAGCCATCACCCGGCCAACAGCCTGCCGGTGAGCGACAACCTGGGGGTGAGCATTCGGATGATTGCCGGCAGCGGTTTCTGCCTGGAGTCGCCGGTGCCGGTGCTCTCCCCCACCCTGTATGCCGAGCTGCGGCTGCAGACCGCCACCAGCCTGCTGATTCCCACCGAGCATCAACAGCGTGCGCTGTATGTACTGGAGGGCGAGGCACAACTGGACGGCGAGCCATTACCCGTGCACTCGCTGGTGGTATTGCCAGAGGGGGAGAACGCCACGCTGTTCGCCGAGAGCGATTGCCACGCGGTGCTGATCGGCGGCGCCGCCCTGGACGGCCCGCGGCGGATCAACTGGAACTTCGTCGCCAGCGATCCACTGTTGATCGATGAAGCTCGCAGACGCTGGGCCGCCGGGGACTGGCCGCAGGTGCCGGGAGAAAGCGAGCGCATCGAATTGCCACCCGCCCGCCACTGATCGGTAGGGACCGGTTTGCCGGCGAACAGGCCCGTGAATCTGGCGTTGCTCTCACTGACGCCTTCGCTGGCAAGCCAGCTCCTACGGGATCAGGGTCGGTGGGTCAGCCGCTAAAGACTTCGTCCAGCAGGTAATGCATGGTGGCGAAGGCCCGGGCCGAGGTCTTGGCGTCGTACATCATCTTGCCCGGCAGGTTGGCGTGGGTGTCGGTGAAGGAATGCACCGCGCCACCGTAGCTGACCAGTTGCCAGTCCACTCCCGCGGCGTCCATTTCCGCTTCGAAGGCCGGCAGTTGCTCCTTGGCCACGAACGGGTCCGCCGCGCCGTGCAGTACCAGTACCGAGCCCTTGATGTTGTTGGCATCGGCAGGGTTGGGGGTGTCCAGGGTGCCGTGGAACGACACCGCCGCCTTCACCGGCGCGCCACTGCGGGCCAGTTCCAGGGCGCAGCAGCCGCCAAAGCAGAAGCCGAAGGTGGCCAGCCTGGAGGTGTCCACCGCGGCTTCGCCCTGGCTCTGCAAGGCCGCAAAGGCCGCCTGCATGCGCTTGCGCAGCAACGCCCGATCATCCTTGAGCGGCATCATCGCGGCACCGGCCTGGCTCGCATCGCCGGGGCGCAGCGACTGGCCATACAGATCGGCGATCAGCACCACATAACCCTTGGCCGCCACCGCCTCGGCGATCTTCTCCGCTCCGGCGCTGACACCCATCCAGTTCGGCGCCATCAGCAACCCCGGACGCGCAGCTTTATGGGCGGCATCGAAGGCCAGGCGGCCTTCATAGGGCTGGCCATCGATCTGATAGACCACGGAACGCACTGTGATTTGACTCATGACTCAGCTTCTCCAGTAGGGGGACACCAGAATGAAAAAACCCGCCGAAGCGGGTTTTTCTTGCAACGTGGTTAAACCGACAGCTCCACCAGCAGCTTGTTCAGTCGGCGCACATAGGCCGCCGGGTCCTTCAAGCTGTCACCGGCCGCCAGGGCCGCCTGATCGAAGAGAATGTGCGACAGGTCGCCAAAGCGCTCTTCGCTCTGCTCGCCGTCGAGTTTCTCGATCAGCGGGTGAGTCGGGTTGAACTCGAAGATCGGCTTGGAATCCGGAACCTTCTGCCCGCTGGCTTCAAGGATCTGACGCATTTGCAGCCCCAGGTCCTGCTCGCCAATGGCCAGGATCGCCGGCGAGTCGGTCAGGCGGTGGGAGACCCGCACTTCGCTGACGCTCTCGCCCAGGGCGGTCTTGATCCGCTCAACCAGGCCTTCCTTGGTCTTGGCGACTTCCTCGGCAGCCTTCTTGTCCTCTTCGGAGTCGAGGTTGCCCAGGTCCAGGTCGCCGCGCGCCACGTCGACAAAGCTCTTGCCGTCGAACTCGTTGAGGTAGCTCATCAGCCACTCGTCGATACGGTCGGTGAGCAGCAGCACTTCGATGCCTTTCTTGCGGAAGACTTCCAGGTGCGGGCTGTTCTTCACCTGGGCGTAGGATTCGCCGGTGAGGAAGTAGATCTTGTCCTGGCCTTCCTTGGCGCGAGCCAGGTAGTCGGCCAAGGAGACATTCTGCTCGCCGTCGTCGCCCTGGGTGGAGGCGAAGCGCAGCAGGCCGGCGATCTTCTCCTTGTTGGCGAAGTCCTCGGCCGGGCCTTCCTTCATCACCTGGCCGAAGTTCTTCCAGAAGCCCTTGTATTGCTCGGGTTCGTTCTTCGCCAGTTTCTCCAGCATGTCGAGGACACGCTTGGTCAGCGCCGACTTCATCGAGTCGATGATCGGGTCTTTCTGCAGGATTTCCCGCGAGACGTTCAGCGACAGGTCGTTGGAGTCCACCACGCCCTTGATGAAACGCAGGTACAGCGGCAGGAACGACTCGGCCTGATCCATGACGAACACGCGCTGCACGTAGAGCTTGAGGCCCTTGGGCGCTTCACGCTGGTACAGGTCGAACGGCGCGCGAGCCGGTACGTAGAGCAGCGAGCTGTACTCCAGCTTGCCTTCGACCTTGTTGTGGCTCCAGCTCAGCGGGTTTTCGAAGTCATGGGCGATGTGCTTGTAGAACTCCTGGTATTCCTCGTCCTTGATCTCGGTACGCGGACGGGTCCACAGGGCACTGGCGCGGTTGACGGTTTCCCACTCCAGCGCAGGTTTCTCTTCGCCTTCAGCGGCAGCGGCTTCTTTGGGCAGCTCGATCGGCAGCGCGATGTGGTCGGAGTACTTCTTGATGATGTTGCGCAGGCGCCAGCCATCGGCGAACTCGTCTTCACCGGATTTCAGGTGCAGGACGATGCGGGTACCGCGCTCGGCCTTGTCGATGGTCGCAACTTCGAACTCGCCTTCGCCCTTGGACGACCAGTGCACGCCTTCGCTGGCAGGCAGGCCGGCACGGCGGCTGAACACTTCAACCTGGTCGGCCACGATAAAGGCGGAGTAGAAGCCGACACCGAACTGACCGATCAGGTGCGAATCCTTCTTCTGGTCGCCGGTGAGGTTCTTCATGAAATCGGCAGTGCCGGATTTGGCGATGGTCCCCAGGTGGGTGATCACATCTTCTCGGCTCATGCCGATACCGTTGTCTTCGAGGGTGACGGTTTTCGCGTCCTTGTCGAAGCTCACACGGATTTTCAGTTCGGCGCCACCTTCCAGCAACTCGGGCTTGGACAGGGCTTCGAAGCGCAATTTGTCGACGGCGTCAGAGGCGTTCGAGATCAATTCGCGAAGGAAGATTTCCTTGTTGGAATACAGCGAATGGATCATGAGGTGCAGCAGTTGCTTCACCTCGGTCTGGAAGCCCAGGGTTTCCTTTTGAGTTTCCACACTCATGGTCATCAAACTCCAATCAGATGGCATTGGCCGCGTTCCGGGAGCGGAGGGCGGCGGGATGACATGAAAGTGGGGGTCGCTCGCTGGATTTCAAGGGCCGGTGCTCTCTTCGATCTTGAAATGTGCGCGAGCGGTGGCAATCGACTCCTCGGCAGTGCTCTGCCAGGCGGTGATGGCGACATTGGCCACCCTTCTGCCCTGCCGGCATACCTGGCAGCGGGCAAAGGTGTCGCGAAACTGCCCGGCGCGCAGGTAGTCGAGGGAAAAGTCGATGATTTTCGGCACCCCGGGCGAGCCGGTGAGAATCAGCAAATGCAAGGCGGCCGCCAGCTCCATGAAACCGGCGATCACTCCACCGTGCAGGGCTGGAAGCAGAGGGTTGCCGATATTGTCCTTGTTGGCCGGCAGGCGAAACAGCAGTTCATCTCCCAGTTGCGTGCACTCGATGCCAATCAGCTTCGCGTAGGGGATCTGCTCCAGCAACGCGGTGTAATCGCCCTGCTGGCGAGCCTGCTCCAGGAGTGCTCGAAGGTCCGTGCTCATGCCCGCTCCCCCTTGATCGAGCTGGCCAGCCCGCGGCTGCCCTTGAGCCCCCGGCCCATGCGCATGAAAGTGCCGACTACATGAGCCACGGGACGCTCGGGATCATCCTGATAGGCAAAGCCGCGGGTAAAGATCACATCGGTGGTGACCCGGTAACACTGGGCAAAGCCGTGCACGTCATGATGAGGGACCGCCGGATGCATATAGTCTATGCGCAGGTCCAGGGTCGGACACACCTCGAACTCCGGCAGCACGCAAAGCGTGGCCATGCCACAGGCGCTGTCCATCAGCGTGGTCAGGGCACCGCCGTGAATGATCCCGGTTTGCGGGTCGCCGACAATCTGCGGACTGTAGGGCAAGGTCAGGGTCAGGCCCTCTTCAGAGGCGCTATGTACCCGGATGCCCAGCACCTGGCAGTGGCGCAAGGCGGAAAGAAAGCGCGCCGCACGCTCAGAAATAGGGTTTTGCGCCATGGGATTTATCTCTTTTTATTGTCGGGAATGTGCGTTGAATGAAGCAGGCAAAAGTTCCATGAAATGACTACTTAATATATCTGTGAGTCTCAAGGAACTTAAATCACAAGGCCATGATCGAAAGGCCAGTAGATATCTTCACTAAGGAGAAACACCCCATGCGTAAGACTTTAGCTATTGCCCTGATGCTGACCGCTTCCCTCGGTCTGGCTGCCTGCGACAAAAAATCCGAGGACAAAGCTCAAGATGCCAATCAACATGCTGAGCAAGCCCAACAGAAAATGAACGAAGCTCAGGATAAAGTGAACGACGCGGCAAAAGAAAACGCCGAAGCAGCCAAAGATCAGGCTGAATCCAACAAGGCTGCTGCTGAAGAAAGCGCCAAGGAAGCAGCTCCTAAAACCAACTAAGTCGGTTTTAGCGCAACAAAGAACAAAGCCCGCCAAGTGCGGGCTTTTTCTTGCTCGTAAAACAGTCGCTCAATACAACAGTGCTTAGTTGCCGGGCAAGCAACTAAGCGTTGAAGATCAGCCGCCTGCCCCCAGGAACAATTCGTCCTGGCGGGGCTCTGCCTGTAACGGCTGCATTGGCACCGACTCATTGCCCGGGGACTCCAGTGCATAGTGCAAGGGGCTGGAAATGGGCAGCAACCTGATGGGAAAGTCGTAGTGGGCGGTAAAAGGCGCCAGCCATTGGCGGGTCTGGTAATCCGCTGCCGCGATACTCATGAAACAAGGGTGCGGGATGTCCTGCGGCGAACGCCCGGCCAGCAACATGACCCATTCCCAGTCAGTTGCCGCTTCGACCTTGAAGCTCCCGTCATCGGCCGTCAGGAACTGTGCGCCACACAAGGCGCCCTTGGCCCCGGCGATCGGCACGCCGCTCAATGCATCTACCACCCTGCCCCGAGCTTCGCCATTCAGATACAGGGTTTGCGCCCTGCAGCCCGACAACAGGAAGAACCCCAGGCACAAGTACTTCAGGGCACGCGAACTGCTCATTGGCCAACTCCTTTCAACCGTTCAATCGATCAGCCATCAACGCTCAGGCTGCATCTTTGGGGCTATCGACCACAGGTTGTTCTGTCGGTGTATAGACCATGACTTCAAGTACATCGGAGTGGAACTCCCGCCGATACAGGACAAACACCACACCCGCGCTCATCAGCATGAATAACCAGGGGCTGACGAACCAGGCCAGCATGGTCATGCCGAAGTAATAGGAACGCAATCCGAAGTTGAACTGGTTAGCCGCCATGGAAATTACCCGAGCCGCTCGCGATGCAAAAGCCTTGCGCTCCTGCTCGGAAACATGACGCTCGCCGATCATTGGCGCCGACCCCACCAGCACTGCGGCGAAGTTGTACTGGCGCATGCACCAGCTGAAGGTAAAGAAGGCATAGACGAACACCAGCGCCAGGCACAGCAGCTTGATTTCCGACATGCCCTGGGACGCCTGCTGGACCATCGGAATGTCCGCCAACAGCGACACTGCACGCTCCGAGGCGCCCAGCACGGTGAGGATGCCCGCCAGGATGATCAGGGTACTGGAGGCGAAGAACGAGGCATTGCGCTCCAGGTTGCCGATCACGCTGGCATCGGCGATGCGGTTGTCCCGCAGCAGCATGCGGCGCATCCAGTCCTCGCGATACAGGTGCAGGACGCTGGCCAGGCACGCGGTGTCCCTTCCCTTCCAACTGGCGTAGCGGGTATAGCCACCCCAGCAGACGACGAACCACAGGGCGGCCAGTAGGTGGATCAGGTTGGCTTGAACGAACGACATGCAAATTCCTGTAAGGCGTTGGCAGAAGACAAAAGCAAAGGGCACTGCTTCGACGCCCCGCAGGGGAAAAAGACACCGCTGTACGCCCATAAAAAATGCCCCGCATCCATCGATGCGGGGCATTTTTTAGGGGGCTCGGGGGCCGCTTGTGGCGACCCCGGGCCATCAACTTCAGGTCAGGCCAGGGCTTCGCTGCGCTTGCCCAGCAGGCGATCGCAGATCACTGCCACCACCAGCACGATCACCGACGGCACCAGCCACGCCAGGCCCTGCTCGCTCAGCGGCAAGTGCGACAGCTGGGTTGGCATCCAGCCGGCCAGGCCCGCGCCCTTGAGGGCATCGATCAGGCCGAACACGAAGGACACCAGCATCACCGGGCCGACGATACGGCGCTGGTCCTGCCAGAAGTCCTTGCAGAAGCTCAGGGCCACCAGGGCGATGCACGGCGGGTAAATCGCGGTCAGCACCGGGATCGAGAACGCGATCAGCTTGGTCAGGCCCAGGTTCGATACCAGCAGCGAGAACGCCGCGAGGATCACCACCAGCGTCTTGTAGGACAGCGGCAGGACACGGCTGAAGTACTCGGCGCAGGCGCAGGTCAGGCCCACGGCGGTCACCAGGCAGGCCAGGGAGATCAGCACCGCGAGGAAACCGCTGCCCAGGGAACCGAAGGTGTGCTGCACATAGGCGTGCAATACCGCGGCGCCGTTGCTAGCACCGGCGGCCACTTCATGGCTGCCCGAGCCCAGGCGGAACAGGCTGACGTAGACCAGCGCCAGGCCGACCCCGGCGATCAGGCCGGCGATCACGGCATAACGGGTAATGAGCCGAGGCGACTCGACCCCGCGGGAACGGATGGCATTGACGATGACGATGCCGAACACCAGCGCGCCCAGGGTATCCATGGTCAGGTAACCATTGATGAAGCCCTGGGAGAACGGTGCTGCAACGTACTCGGGAGTGGCGGTGCCGATGTCGCCGGCGGGCAAGGCAAAGGCCGCAATGCCCAGCACAGCCAGGGCGATGATCTTCAGCGGCGCCAGGAAGCGTCCGACGGTGTCCAGCAGCCGGCCCGGGTACAGGGAGATGAAGAACACCAGCAGGAAGTACACCGAACTGTAGAGGAACAGGGCCAGCGGGCTTTCGCCGGTCAACGGCGCCAGGCCCACTTCAAAGGACACGGTAGCGGTACGTGGCGTGGCGAACAGAGGGCCTACCGCCAGGTAGCAGACCGCTGCCAGCAGGCCACCGGCCAGCTTGCCGATAGGCGTGCTCAGCGCGTCCATGGCGCCGCCGACCTTGGCCAGGGCAACCACGGTGATCACCGGCAGACCGACCGCGGTGATCAGGAAGCCCAGCGCCGCCATCCAGACATGGGGTCCGGACTGCAGGCCGACGATAGGCGGGAAAATGATGTTGCCGGCCCCGACGAACAGGGCAAAAGTCATAAAGCCGAGTGCCAGGATGTCCTGGCCTTTCAACACTTTCATTAAGGAAATACCACACTACTGAATCGGAATTTAGAGAGGGATTTCCCTTATGGGTGAGGGAAATGCTGCCAGTCCGTATAAGACTGACCCGTTTAGCGCGCAGCGACCTTGTGGGCAGCAGACGCAAAAAGAGGCGGCTAGATTACAGAATCGGTAAGACAAGCGCACTGTTCCTGGGCGAACTATCCGATATGCGACAGAATGATGTCGCATTTTTGAAATTATATTTCCCCCAGGCTCTGTGCAGGATGCAGGTCTCCTACGGCAGAAAGCACAAAGGCCACCCGAAGGTGGCCTTTGCTGGTTTTGCGTCAGCTAAGCGCGAGGCTTACTTGACAGCCCAACCGGTCAGCTCGGCCAGGGCCTTGCCGATGTCTGCCAGCGAACGCACGGTTTTTACACCGGCGTCTTGCAGAGCAGCGAATTTCTCGTCTGCAGTGCCTTTGCCGCCAGAGATGATTGCGCCAGCATGGCCCATGCGCTTGCCCGGAGGAGCAGTCACACCAGCGATGTAGGAAACAACCGGCTTGGTCACGTGAGCCTTGATGTAGGCAGCAGCTTCTTCTTCAGCCGAACCGCCGATCTCGCCGATCATCACGATCGCTTCGGTCTTCGGGTCTTCCTGGAACAGCTTCAGGATGTCGATGAAGTTGGAGCCCGGGATCGGGTCACCACCGATGCCGACGCAGGTGGACTGACCGAAACCGGCGTCAGTAGTCTGCTTAACAGCTTCGTAGGTCAGGGTGCCGGAACGGGAAACGATACCGACCTTGCCTGGCAAGTGAATGTGACCTGGCATGATGCCGATCTTGCATTCGCCTGGGGTGATCACGCCTGGGCAGTTAGGGCCGATCAGGGTCACACCCAGCTCGTCGCACTTAACTTTAGCGTCCAGCATGTCCAGGGTAGGAATGCCTTCGGTGATGCAGACGATCAGCTTGATGCCGCCGAAGGCCGCTTCCAGGATCGAGTCCTTGCAGAAAGGAGCTGGAACGTAGATCACGCTGGCGGTAGCGCCAGTGGCAGCTACCGCGTCTTTCACGGTGTTGAACACTGGCAGGCCCAGGTGCTCGGTGCCGCCTTTGCCAGGAGTTACGCCGCCAACCATCTTGGTGCCGTACTCGATGGCTTGCTGGGTGTGGAAACTACCTTGCGAACCGGTAATACCCTGGCAGATAACTTTGGTGTCTTTATTGATCAGGACGCTCATTATTTGCCCTCCGCAGCTTTGACAACTTGTTGAGCAGCGTCGGTCAGGCTGGTAGCAGCGATGATGTTCAAGCCGCTTTCTGCCAGTACTTTGGCGCCCAGTTCAGCGTTGTTGCCTTCAAGGCGAACAACAACCGGGATTTTCACGCCGACTTCTTTCACGGCGCCGATGATGCCTTCGGCAATCATGTCGCAACGAACGATGCCGCCGAAGATGTTGACCAGTACTGCAGCGACGTTGGTGTCGGACAGGATGATCTTGAAGGCTTCGGTCACGCGCTCTTTGGTAGCACCACCACCTACGTCGAGGAAGTTGGCTGGCTTGCCGCCGTGCAGGTTGACGATGTCCATGGTACCCATGGCCAGGCCGGCACCGTTGACCATGCAGCCGATGTTGCCTTCCAGAGCTACGTAGTTCAGTTCGAACTTGGCAGCGTGGGCTTCGCGCGGATCGTCCTGGGACGGATCGTGGAAGGTTTTCAGCTTAGGCTGACGGTACATGGCGTTGGCGTCGATGTTGATCTTCGCGTCCAGGCAGTGCAGATCGCCGTCGGCCTTGATCACCAGCGGGTTCACTTCCAGCAGGGCCAGATCGTGATCCTGGAACAGTTTGGCCAGACCTACGAAGATCTTGGCGAACTGGGCAACTTGCTTGCCTTCCAGACCCAGTTGGAAAGCCAGCTCGCGACCCTGGAATGGCTGAGCGCCAACCAGTGGATCGATAGTGGCCTTGAGAATTTTTTCTGGAGTGTCGTGAGCGATTTTCTCGATGTCCACGCCACCTTCGGTGGAAGCCATGAACACGATGCGACGGCTCGAACGGTCAACGACAGCGCCCAGGTACAGCTCTTTAGCGATATCAGTGCACGATTCAACCAGGATCTTGGTGACAGGCTGGCCATTGGCGTCAGTCTGATAGGTCACCAGACGCTTGCCCAACCACTGCTGAGCGAATGCCTTAGCGTCTTCTTTGCTGCGAACCAGCTTAACGCCGCCCGCTTTACCGCGACCACCGGCGTGAACCTGGGCTTTGACAACCCACTCGGAGCCGCCGATTTTGTCGCAAGCTTCTGCTGCTTCTTCCGGGGTGTCTACCGCGTAGCCTTTGGATACTGGCAGGCCGTATTCAGCGAACAGCTGCTTACCCTGATACTCGTGAAGATTCATGCTTTTTACCGTCTTCGTTAGGTACTGCGCATTCGGCGCTGCGCTCAAGATTGAGTGCCGCACCACCTGTGACCGCTCCTCTCAAAACCAGCGCCACACCTGAACCCGGAGCCTGGGCCCCGGTCCAGTGTGTGGCGCTACCCTGAGAGGTCGAGTCCAGCGGATATTCCGCGGTGAGTCTTGCGCACAAGGCTCACGACGGGCCAACCGCCGTGGTTTCTTATTATTGCTTAGCGTTTCTTGCGGTTGGCAATGTGGATGGCAGTGCCATTCACAGCCAGAGCTGCTTCGTGCAGGGCTTCGGACAGGGTCGGATGGGAGAAAACCATCATGCCCAGGTCTTCGGCGCTGGTGCCGAATTCCATGCCGATCGCACCTTGCTGAACCAGTTCCGCAGCGCTTGGGCCAATCACGTGGACGCCCAATACGCGGTCAGTCTTGGCATCGGCGATGACTTTGACGAAACCGCCGGTGTCGTTGGCTGCCATGGCACGGCCGCTGGCGGCAAACGGGAAGGTGCCGACGTTAACTTCAACGCCTTCAGCTTTCAAGGCCTGCTCGGTTTTACCGACCCATGCAATTTCCGGGTGAGTATAGATAACCGAAGGGATCAGGTCATAGTTCATCTGGGCTTTGTGGCCCTTGATGCGCTCGGCAACCATGATGCCCTCTTCCGAGGCCTTGTGAGCCAGCATCATGCCGCGCACCACGTCACCGATGGCGTAGACGCCCGGTACGGTAGTAGCGCAGTGATCGTCAACGTGCACAAAACCGCGCTCGTCGAGGGTCACGCCGCAGTCGGCGGCCAGCAGATCGGTGGTCACCGGACGGCGACCAACGGCTACGATCAGCTTGTCGAAAGTGATGGTCTGCTCGCCATTGGCGTCGGTGTAGGTGACCACGACTTCTTCGCCGTTGACCTTGGAGCCGGTCACGCGAGCGCCCAGCTTGATGTCCAGGCCTTGCTTGGTCAGGGTTTTCAGCGCTTCCTTGGAAACAGCGGTGTCGGCTGCCATCAGGAAGGTGTCCAGGGCTTCCAGGACAGTCACTTGCGCACCCAGGCGCGACCATACCGAACCCAGTTCCAGGCCGATGACGCCAGCGCCGATCACGCCCAGGCGTTTTGGTACGGATTGGAATTCCAGAGCGCCGGTGGAATCGACGATCACATTCTGGTCGACCGGAGCCGGTGGAATGTCGATCGGACGCGAGCCTGGAGCCAGGATCACGTTTTCGGCTTCGATCACTTCAACCGAACCGTCAGGCTTGGTGACTTCGACTTTCTTGCCGGCCAGCAGTTTGCCGTGGCCCTGGATCGAAGTGACGCCATTGGCCTTGAACAGGGTGGCAACACCGCTGGTCAGGCCTTTGACGATATTGGCCTTGCGACCCACCATGGCTGGTACGTCCATGGTCACGCCAGCGTGGTTGATACCGTGGATGGCAAAACCGTCCTGGGCTTCGTGGAATTTCCAGGAGCTGTCCAGCAGCGCCTTGGAAGGAATGCAACCGACGTTCAGGCAAGTACCACCGAGGGCCAGCTTGCCCTCTTTATCGGTGTACTTCTCGATGCAAGCGGTGGTGAAACCGAGTTGTGCGGCCTTGATTGCGGCGACATAACCGCCTGGGCCCGCGCCAATCACTACCACGTCGAATTTCTGAGTCATAAAAGGTTCCTTTTAACGGCAAGCTAGAAGCTGCAGCCGCAAGCTTGAAGCCTCTTGCCCTGGGGCGCGAAGCTTCCCGCTTGCAGCATGCAGCTGCTTTTTAGATGTCCAGGAGCAGACGAGCCGGGTCTTCCAGCAGGTTCTTGATGGTCACCAGGAACGTCACGGCTTCTTTACCGTCGATCAGGCGGTGATCGTAGGACAGCGCCAGGTACATCATCGGACGGATGACCACTTGACCGTTGATCGCCATAGGACGCTGCAGAATGTTGTGCATGCCCAGGATCGCGGCTTGTGGCGGGTTGACGATCGGGGTCGACATCATCGAACCGAAAGTACCACCGTTGGTGATGGTGAAAGTACCACCGGTCATCTCTTCCATCGACAGCTTGCCGTCACGGGCCTTCTTGCCGAAGGTGGCGATGCCGCCTTCGATTTCGGCCAGGCTCATCAGTTCGGCGTTACGCAGAACCGGAACCACCAGGCCACGGTCGCTGGAGACCGCAACACCGATGTCGGCATAGCCGTGGTAGACGATGTCGGAACCGTCGATCGAGGCGTTGACAGCCGGGAAGCGCTTCAGGGCTTCGGTGGCGGCCTTGACGAAGAACGACATGAAGCCCAGGCGTACGCCATTGTGGGACTTCTCGAACAGGTCCTTGTACTTCGAACGCAGGGCCATGACTTCAGTCATGTCGACTTCGTTGAAGGTGGTCAGCATCGCCATGTTCGACTGGGCTTCAACCAGACGCTCGGCAACCTTGGCACGCAGGCGGGTCATAGGCACGCGCTTCTCGACGCGATCACCGGCAGCGAAGACCGGAGCAGCAGCGGCAGGAGCCGGAGCCTTGGCAGGCGCGGCAGCCGGAGCGGCTTTCTTCGCGGCAACAGCAGCGACCACGTCTTCCTTGGTCACACGGCCGCCTTTGCCGGTACCGGCAACGGAAGCGATGTTGATACCGTTTTCTTCAGCCAGCTTGCGCGCGGCAGGAGCAGCGATTGGATCGTCTTCGCCATCGGCAGCAGCCGGGGCAGCAGCGGCGGCGGCCGGAGCGGCGGCGGCAGCAGGAGCAGCGGCAGCAGCGCCGCCTTCAACGATGGAGCCCAGGACTTCGTCGGACAGAACGGTGTCGCCTTCGTTCTTGACGATAGCGCCCAGCACGCCGTCAGCGGTGGCCAGAACTTCCAGCACGACCTTGTCGGTCTCGATGTCAACGATCAGCTCGTCACGCTTGACGGCGTCGCCCGGTTGCTTGTGCCAGGTGGCAACGGTGCCATCGGCAACCGATTCCGGGAAAGTGGGGGCTTTGATCTCGATAGCCATTATCTGTGGTTCCTTAAATTCGGTTTCAGGTGCGCGAAGGCGTTAAACAGTAAAGGCATCTTGCAGCAGTTTTTCCTGCTGCTCAGCGTGCATCGATGCATAACCACAAGCTGGAGCAGCAGAAGCGTCACGGCCCGCGTACTCGAGTACGAGCGACTTGTTGTGACCGCTGATGATGCGACGCATGTGATGCTGGCTGCAGTACCAGGCACCCTGGTTCATCGGCTCTTCCTGACACCAAACGATGTGTTTGACGTTTTTGTACGGAGCCAGGACTTCGATCAGGTCGTCCTCAGGGAATGGGTACAGCTGCTCGATACGCACGATGGCGATGTCGTCACGACCTTCGGCACGGCGTTTTTCCAACAGGTCGTAGTAGACCTTGCCGCTACACAGAATGATGCGACCCACGTCTTTTGGATCCTGGGCATCGATTTCCGGGATAACGGTCTGGAACGAACCTTCCGCCAGATCTTCCAGGGTCGAGATGGCCAGTTTATGACGCAGCAGGGATTTCGGTGTCAGCACGACCAGCGGCTTGCGCAGCGGACGAATCACCTGGCGACGCAGCAAGTGGTAGATCTGAGCCGGCGTGGTCGGTACGCATACCTGGATGTTGTGCTCGGCGCACAGCTGCAGGTAACGCTCCAGACGAGCCGAGGAGTGCTCGGGACCCTGACCTTCATAACCGTGTGGCAGCAGCATGGTCAGACCGCAGAGACGGCCCCACTTGTGCTCGCCGCTGGTGATGAACTGGTCGATCACCACTTGGGCACCGTTGGCGAAGTCGCCGAACTGGGCTTCCCAGATCACCAGCGCGTTAGGCGTGGTGGTGGAGTAGCCGTATTCGAACGCCAGTACGGCTTCTTCGGACAGGAACGAATCGTACAGGTCGAAACGTGGCTGGCCTTCGTACAGGTGCTGCAACGGGATGTAGGTGCCGGCGTCCTTCTGGTTGTGCAACACCGCATGGCGGTGCGAGAAGGTGCCGCGGCCGATGTCCTGGCCGGTCATGCGAATCGGGTGACCTTCGAACGCCAGGGTCGCGTACGCCATGGTTTCAGCGTAACCCCAGTTGATCGGCAGGCCGCCGGCTTGCATCTTCTGACGGTCTTCGTAGATCTTCGCGACCTGACGCTGAACCACGAAGCCTTCCGGCAGCTCCAGCAGCTTGGCGGACAGTTCCTGAAGAGTCTTGAGGTCGAAGGTGGTGTCGTGACGCGCGGTCCAGGTATGGCCCAGGTACGGACGCCAGTCCACGAACAGCTCTTTGTTCGGCTCCTTGACCAGGCTCTTGACCACGTGCAGACCGTTGTCCAGCGCATTGCGATATTCGTCGACTTTCGCCTGAACACGCTCTGCGTCGAGCACACCGCCCTGGGTCAGGCGATCGGCATACAGTTCACGGGTGGTGCGCTGCTTGGCGATCTGCTGATACATCAGTGGCTGGGTGCCGCTTGGCTCGTCGGCCTCGTTGTGGCCGCGACGACGGTAGCAGACCAGGTCGATCACCACGTCGCGCTTGTACTGCATGCGGTAGTCGATGGCCAGCTGGGTCACGAACAACACGGCTTCCGGATCATCACCATTCACATGGAGGATCGGGGCCTGGATCATCTTCGCAACGTCGGTGGCGTACTCGGTGGAGCGCGAGTCCAGCGGGTTGCTGATGGTGAAACCGACCTGGTTGTTGATCACGATGTGCACAGTGCCGCCGGTACGGAAACCGCGGGTCTGGGACATCTGGAAGGTTTCCATCACCACGCCCTGGCCGGCGAACGCCGCGTCACCGTGGATCGAGATCGGCAGAACCTTGTCGCCGGTCTGGTCGTTGCGACGGTCCTGACGAGCGCGCACCGAACCTTCGACCACTGGAGAAACGATTTCCAGGTGGGACGGGTTGAACGCCATCGCCAGGTGAACTTCGCCACCGGTGGTCATGACGTTGGACGAGAAGCCCTGGTGGTATTTAACGTCACCGGAACCCAGCTCGACCTTCTTCTTGCCTTCGAACTCGTCGAACAGCTCGCGCGGGTTCTTGCCGAAGGTGTTGACCAGCACGTTCAGACGGCCACGGTGGGCCATGCCGATTACCACTTCCTTGGTGCCGTAGGAACCGGAACGCTGGATCAGCTCGTCGAGCATCGGAATCAGGCTCTCGCCGCCTTCCAGACCGAAACGCTTGGTGCCCGGGTATTTGGTACCCAGGTATTTTTCCAGGCCTTCAGCCGCAGTGACGCGCTCGAGCAGGTGGCTCTTGATGTCGGCGGAATAGGTCGGACGGCCGCGTACGCTTTCCAGACGCTGCTGGAACCACTGACGCTGCTCGGAATCGGTGATGTGCGTGAATTCAGCGCCAATGGTGCGGCAATATGTCTGCTGCAACGCTTCGTGAATTTCGCGTAGGCTCGCTTCCTCTTTGCCGATGAACAGGTCGCCGGCACGGAAGGTCGTATCAAGATCGGCATTGGTCAAGCCGTAATGATTGATCGACAGGTCTGCAGGTGCAGGACGCTGCCACAGCCCCAGCGGGTCCAGCTGGGCTGCCTGGTGGCCACGCATCCGATAGGCCTGGATCAATCGCAGCACTTCAACTTGCTTCTTCTCGTGCTCACTGCTCACGCTACCGGCGGATACCGGTTGGGCGCGGCGCTGGTTCTTTGCCAGCAAGACGAAATGATCGCGGATTGTCGAGTGCGAAACATCGATGGCAGTGCTGCCGTCGGTAGGCAACTTCTGAAAGTAAGTGCGCCACTCTTCTGGCACAGCGTTAGGGTCGTGCAGGTAGAGCTCGTAGAGCTCTTCCACATAGGCAGCGTTACTACCGGATAGGTAGGCGCTGTTCCACATGCGCTGCATCACGCTTTCTTGCATGCTTGGTCACCCTCGGTTAGGGGAACACCACCGGCGACGACACCGAGCAAGCTTGCAGAAGTCCGAATGCAGCGACCAAAACAAGCCACTTAGGATCACGCTGATAGTCCGGGTACCAGCCCGGATGCCCCTGCTTGTCTCATTTCTTCAAAATATAGAGCAGCCACTTTGTGAGCTGCTGCTCAGGTTAGAGCCATGACGCGGGTTGAAGCCCGCGCCGTGGCTTTTACGGGTACAGCGGTCCTACGGGTACAACAGCTGAATCACACGCCACTCTGCAGCAGCATGTTACGAATGTGACCGATGGCCTTAGTCGGGTTCAGGCCCTTCGGACAAACGTTGACGCAGTTCATGATGCCCCGGCAGCGGAATACGCTGAACGGGTCGTCCAGGGAAGCCAGACGCTCGGACGTCTTGGTGTCACGGCTGTCTGCCAGGAAGCGGTAGGCTTGCAGCAGGGCAGCCGGCCCCAGGAACTTGTCCGGGTTCCACCAGAAGGACGGGCAAGAGGTCGAGCAGCAAGCGCACAGGATGCACTCGTACAGACCGTCGAGCTTCTCGCGCTCTTCCGGGGACTGCAGACGTTCGATGGCCGGAGCCGGCGTATCGTTCTGCAGGAATGGCTTCACCTTCTCGTATTGCTTGTAGAAGATGCTCATATCGACGACCAGGTCACGGATAACCGGCAGACCTGGCAGCGGGCGAACAACCAGCTTGTTCTTCTTGACCACGGCAGACAGCGGCGTGATGCACGCCAGACCGTTCTTGCCGTTGATGTTCATGCCATCGGAACCGCAAACGCCTTCACGGCAGGAACGACGGTAGGAAAAACCTTCGTCCTGCTCTTTGATCAGGGCCAGCACGTCCAGCACCATCAAGTCCTTGCCACCGGTGTCTACCTGGAAAACCTGGGTTTTCGGAGCCGAGTCGGTGTCAGGGTTGTAACGATAAACTTCAACTTGCAACATATCGATCACCCTTTAGTAAGTCCGGACTTTTGGTTCGAAAGTCGGAACAGTCTTCGGCGAGAAGTTGACCGCACGCTTGGCAACGCGCTTCTCACCCGGGAAGTACAGGGTGTGGCACAGCCAGTTTTCGTCGTCACGGTCTTCGAAGTCTTCACGGGCGTGAGCGCCGCGGGACTCTTTGCGCACTTCGGCAGCGATGGCAGTGGCTTCGGCCACTTCCAGCAGATTCTGCAGCTCAAGTGCTTCGATACGCGCAGTGTTGAAAGCTTGAGACTTGTCGTTGATCTTGACGTTGGCGATACGCTCGCGCAGGTCAGCCAGCTGGGCGATACCCTTCTGCATGTATTCGCCGGTACGGAATACACCGAAGTAGTTCTGCATGCAGTTCTGCAGCTCGCGACGCAGGGTTGCAACGTCTTCACCGGTGGTGCGCTCGTTGAGCTTGGCCAGGCGGTTCAGGGCAACGTCGACGTCGGTGTCGCTGGCGTCGCGGTATTCGATACCGTCGGTCAGCGCTTTTTCCAGGTGCAGACCGGCTGCACGGCCGAACACCACCAGGTCCAGCAGCGAGTTGCCGCCCAGACGGTTGGCGCCGTGTACCGATACGCAAGCCACTTCACCCACTGCGAACAGGCCAGGGATGATGGTGTCTTCGCCAGCGGCGTTCTGTGTGATGGCCTGGCCATGAATGTTGGTGGCAACGCCACCCATCATGTAGTGGCAGGTTGGAACGACCGGAACCGGAGCAACCACCGGGTCAACGTGCGCAAACGTCTTGGACAGCTCGCAGATACCTGGCAGGCGGCTGTGCAGCACTTCCTCGCCCAGGTGGTCGAGCTTGAGCATCACGTGGTCGCCGTTCGGGCCACAGCCGTTGCCGGCGATGATTTCCTTGACCATGGAGCGCGCAACAACGTCGCGGCCAGCCAGGTCTTTGGCGTTCGGAGCATAACGCTCCATGAAACGCTCGCCATGCTTGTTGATCAGGTAACCACCCTCACCACGGCAACCTTCGGTTACCAGTACACCGGCGCCGGCAATGCCGGTCGGGTGGAACTGCCACATTTCGATGTCTTGCACCGGAACGCCAGCACGCAGCGCCATACCAACGCCGTCACCGGTGTTGATCAGGGCGTTGGTGGTGGAGGCGTAGATACGACCTGCACCGCCGGTGGCCAGAACGGTGGCCTTGGAGCGGATGTAGGTGGTTTCGCCGGTTTCGATGCAGATAGCGATCACGCCGACAAAGGCGCCGTCCTGGTTCTTCACCAGATCGACCGCGTACCACTCGTTGAGGAAGGTGGTGCCGGCTTTCAGGTTGCCCTGATAAAGGGTGTGCAGCAGTGCGTGACCGGTACGGTCGGACGCTGCGCAGGTACGAGCAGCCTGGCCGCCCTTGCCGTAGTCCTTGGACTGACCGCCGAAAGGACGCTGGTAGATACGACCGGTTTCGGTACGGGAGAACGGCAGACCCATGTGGTCCAGTTCGAAGACCGCAGCCGGGCCTTCCTGACACATGTATTCGATAGCGTCCTGGTCACCGATGTAGTCGGAACCCTTGACGGTATCGTACATGTGCCAGCGCCAGTCATCGTTCGGGTCCGCCGAGGCGATCGCGCAAGTGATGCCGCCCTGGGCAGACACAGTGTGCGAACGGGTCGGGAACACCTTGGTGATCACCGCAGTCTTGTGGCCGCCCTGGGCCAGCTGCAGTGCGGCACGCATGCCGGCGCCGCCGCCGCCAATGATGATGGCGTCGAATGAAATGGTTGGAATGTTAGCCATGAATCAGATACCCCAGAGAATCTGCACACCCCAGACGAAGTAAGCGAACATCGCGACGCCGCATACTGCCTGGAAAAGGAAACGTACTGCTGTGGCCGACTTGCCCAGCGCCATCGGCGTCAGGTAGTCAGTCGAGATGGTCCACATGCCGACCCAGGCGTGAGCGCCCAGGGCCACCATGGCCAGCAGACTGAAGATACGCATCCAGTTGTTTGCGAACAGGCCATGCCACTGGGTGTAGTCAATGCCCGGATTCGCTACGAGGTATCCGATCAGGAAAATGAAATAAGCCGCGAGAACGACCGCAGACACACGCTGTGCCATCCAGTCATAAAGGCCCGAACGCGACAGGTTCGTAACGCTGGTTACCATATCCAAACTCCCGCCAGAACGATTACCACCACGGATACGGCGATAACGATTTTCGAGCCCAGCTTGCCGCCTTCCAGCGTCTCACCGATGCCCATGTCCATAATCAGATGGCGTACACCGGCCACCAAGTGATACAGCAAGGCGGACAGGAGGCCCCATGCAACGAATTTGGCCAGCGGACTGGTCAAGCACGCCTTCACCTCGGCATAGCCTTCCTCGGAGCCCAGGGATTTGCTCAATGCATAAAGCATGATGCCGATGCCCAGGAAGAGGATGATGCCGGAAACACGGTGGAGAAACGACGTAACGCCGGTGATGGGGAGTTTGATGGTCCTTAGGTCTAGGTTTACAGGTCGTTGGCTATTCACGGCTTTTTTCACACTGAAGAGCCCCTAACAATCAGGGCAAAGTTGTTGGGGAGTGCACTGGTCAGGCAACCACTACCCAGGGAGTGCGACCCCCAGCAAAGCGGGCCCAGAAGCCTACGGAGGTCGGTGGCCGAGTATAGACAGTTAGGCTACTAATGACAACGCAAAGACCTTCCCCTAATAGCTGATTGCGTTAGCGTTATAAAAGGCGTAAATGGCGCTGAATTTCGCGAAAAAATCCCTCCCAAAGCCTTCTGGGACAAGACTTTAGGCAAATTGACATTCGGATTTATCTCACTATAGTGGTGCGGGCCCTGCGTGGGGGGTCTGTCTGATGATTTCAAGCATAAATAGGAGGCCACATGGCTGACAAAAAAGCGCAGTTGATCATCGAGGGCGCAGCCCCCGTCGAGCTGCCCATTTTAACCGGCACCGTTGGTCCCGATGTAATCGATGTTCGGGGTCTGACGGCCACGGGCCGCTTCACTTTTGACCCGGGTTTCATGTCGACCGCCTCCTGCGAGTCGAAAATCACCTACATCGACGGCGACAACGGCATTCTGCTGCATCGCGGCTACCCGATCGAACAGCTGGCCGAGAAATCGGACTACCTGGAAACCTGCTAC
Source organism: Pseudomonas sp. JV245A (assembly GCF_032424515.1). Lineage (NCBI taxonomy): Bacteria > Pseudomonadati > Pseudomonadota > Gammaproteobacteria > Pseudomonadales > Pseudomonadaceae > Pseudomonas > Pseudomonas sp. JV245A. The sequence continues at coordinate 5,626 of NZ_VYKE01000064.1, read as the reverse complement.
CTGCTGCTCAACGGTGAATTGCCCACCGCCGAACAGAAGGCCCAGTTCGTCAGCACCGTGAAGAACCACACCATGGTTCACGAACAGCTCAAGAGCTTCTTCAACGGTTTCCGTCGCGACGCCCACCCGATGGCGGTGATGTGCGGCGTAGTCGGTGCCCTGTCGGCGTTCTACCACGACTCCCTGGACATCAATAACCCGCAGCACCGCGAAATCTCCGCCGTGCGCCTGGTGGCCAAGATGCCGACCCTGGCAGCGATGGTCTACAAGTACTCCATGGGCCAGCCGATGATGTACCCGCGCAACGACCTGTCGTACGCGGAAAACTTCCTGCACATGATGTTCAACACCCCGTGCGAGATCAAACCGATCAGCCCGGTACTGGCCAAGGCAATGGACCGGATCTTCATCCTCCATGCCGACCACGAGCAGAACGCCTCGACGTCCACCGTGCGCCTGGCGGGCTCCTCGGGTGCCAACCCGTTCGCCTGTATCGCTGCCGGTATCGCTGCACTCTGGGGCCCGGCCCACGGCGGTGCCAACGAAGCGGTACTGACCATGCTCGACGAAATTGGCGATGTCTCGAACATCGACAAGTTCATCGCCAAGGCCAAGGACAAGAACGATCCGTTCAAGCTCATGGGCTTCGGTCACCGCGTGTACAAAAACCGCGACCCGCGCGCCACCGTGATGAAACAGACCTGCGACGAAGTACTCAAGGAACTGGGCATCAACAACGATCCGCAACTCGAACTGGCCATGCGCCTGGAAGAGATCGCCCTGACCGACCCATACTTCATCGAGCGCTCGCTGTACCCGAACGTCGACTTCTACTCGGGGATCATCCTCAAGGCGATCGGCATTCCAACCAGCATGTTCACCGTGATCTTCGCCCTGGCGCGGACCGTCGGCTGGATCTCGCACTGGAAGGAAATGCTCTCCAGCCCGTACAAGATCGGCCGTCCACGCCAGCTGTACACCGGCTACGAGTCGCGTGACATCACCAAACTGGAAGACCGCAAATAAGACCTGCCTTGCGCAAACGTCTTAGCTGCACCGGATACGGCCTCTAACAGAGGTCGTATTTGTTTCTGCCCTCCCCTCGCCCCCCCCAACCCGCAGGATCCGGCCTGCCGGCGAAGAGCCCTGCTCCTCACATACGCTTGCGCTGGCAAGCCAGCTCCTATGCTCCTGCACCTGCAGTCGGGGGGCTCCGGGTAGGGCGAGCGGACAGAAAAATGCCCCGGTCTCTCGATCGGGGCATTTCGCCATTACGCAGCTTCTATATAGAAGCCGATACATTCATCTCGCTTAGTGCGACACCGCCCCACTGGCACCCAGGCCGGTCTGCGAACGCACGAACTGCGGGAAGAACAGCGCCCGCTCGTTGACCGCCGCGGTCGACTTGTCGGTGATGGAGAAGAACCAGATACCGATGAAGGCGATGATCATCGAGAACAGCGCCGGGTACTCGTACGGGAAGATCGCCTTCTCGTGATGCAGGATCTGCACCCAGATGGTCGGGCCGAGGATCATCAGCGCCACGGCACTCACCAGGCCCATCCAGCCGCCAATCATGGCGCCACGGGTGGTGAGCTTCTTCCAGTACATGGAAAGCAGCAGTACCGGAAAGTTGCAGCTGGCGGCAATGGAGAACGCCAGGCCGACCATGAACGCGATGTTCTGGCTTTCAAAGAGAATGCCCAGGCCGATGGCCAGTACGCCCAATGCCACGGTGGTGATCTTGGAAACGCGGATCTCGTCCTTCTCGTTGGCCTTGCCCTTCTTGATCACGCTGGCATACAGGTCATGGGACACCGCCGAGGCGCCAGCCAGGGTCAGGCCTGCAACGACCGCCAGGATGGTGGCGAAGGCCACGGCCGAAATGAAGCCGAGGAACACGCTGCCGCCCACTGCGTTGGCCAGGTGCACCGCCGCCATGTTGTTGCCGCCCAGCAAGGCGCCTGCGGCATCCTTGAAGTCCGGGTTGGTGCTTACCAGCAGGATCGCGCCGAAGCCGATGATGAAGGTCAGGATGTAGAAGTAGCCGATGAAGCCAGTGGCATAGAGCACGCTCTTGCGAGCTTCCTTGGCATCGCTGACGGTGAAGAAGCGCATCAGGATGTGGGGCAGGCCAGCGGTACCGAACATCAGCGCGAGGCCTAAGGAGAACGCCGAGATCGGGTCTTTCACCAGGCCGCCGGGGCTCATGATCGCTTCACCCTTGGGGTGAACCTTGATCGCTTCGGAGAACAGGGTGTTGAAGTCGAAGTTGACGTGCTTCATCACCATCAGTGCCATGAAGGACGCGCCGGAGAGCAACAGCACCGCCTTGATGATCTGCACCCAGGTCGTGGCCAGCATGCCGCCGAACAGCACGTACAGGCACATCAGGATGCCCACCAGGATCACCGCCACATGGTAGTCGAGGCCGAACAGCAGCTGGATCAGCTTGCCGGCACCCACCATCTGCGCGATCAGGTAGAACGCCACCACCACCAGCGAGCCACAGGCCGACAGGGTGCGGATCTGGGTCTGCCCGAGGCGGTAGGACGCCACGTCGGCAAAGGTGTACTTGCCCAGGTTGCGCAGGCGTTCGGCGATCAGGAACAGAATGATCGGCCAGCCCACCAGGAAGCCGATGGAGTAGATCAGGCCGTCATAGCCGGAAGTGAACACCAGGGCGGAAATCCCCAGGAAGGACGCCGCGGACATGTAGTCGCCAGCGATCGCCAGGCCGTTCTGGAAGCCGGTGATCTTGCCGCCCGCCGCGTAATAGTCGGCAGCCGACTTGTTGCGCTTGGAGGCCCAGTAGGTGATGCACAGGGTGGCACCGACGAAGACCACGAACATCACGATCGCCGATACGTTGAGTGGTTGCTTGTGGACTTCGCCCGTCAAGGCGTCTGCAGCCCAGAGGGCGGGAGCGAAGGCGGCAAGACCGAGTGCTGCGAATAGACGTCGGATCATTGCTGAGCCTCCTTCAGGATCGCATTGTTCAACTCGTCGAATTCGCCGTTGGCGCGTCGCACATAGATGGCCGTCAGGATGAAGGCCGAGAGAATCAAGCCGACACCGATGGGAATGCCCCAGGTGATGGATGAGGTAGGACTGAGTTTGGCGCCCAGGATCTGGGGACCATAGGCGATCAACAGGATGAAAGCCGAGTAAAGCCCAAGCATGATCGCCGAGAGAATCCAGGCGAACCGCTCTCGTTTGCTGACCAGCTCCTTGAAACGCGGGCTGTTTTGAATCGAGAGGTAAATGCTGTCGTTCATTGTTTTTATCCTCGCAGCACAGATTTTAGGTGGAACCTAATCCACTCTATGCGGCTATGGAGCAGGTTCCAGACGACCTTAGTATTAGAACGACATTAGCGTTGGCGCCGGTTTTTTCTTCAATAAATGACAAGGCCGCCCACTGTTTCCAGTGCGCGGCCTCAAGACCCCTGATCTAGACGCGTTGTGCTTATTTAGCAGTCCACTCGGCAACCCTTTCCGGGTGCTTGCTCACCCAATCCTTGGCCGCCACATCGGGTTTTGCACCCTCTTGAATGGCCAGCATGACCTCACCGATTTCATCTTTCGAGGCCCACTGGAATTTCTTCAGGAAGGCCGCCACTTCCGGCGCCTTCTTCTCCAGGCCCTTGCTGCCGATGCTGTTGACGGTTTCAGCAGCGCCGTACACGCCCTTCGGGTCTTCGAGGAAGCGCAGTTTCCACTTGGCGAACATCCAGTGCGGCACCCAGCCGGTCACGGCGATGGAATCCTGTTTTTCTTCGGCGCGGGTCAGCTCGGCGATCATTGCCGCCCCGGAACTGGCCTGCAGCTTGTAGTCCAGGCCGTAGTCCTTGATCGCCTGGTCGGTCTTGAGCATCACCCCCGAGCCGGCGTCGATGCCGACGATCTTGTTCTTGAACGTGGTATCGGTCTTGAGGTCCTCGATGGACTTGGCCTTGACGTACTCCGGCACGATCAGGCCGATCTTGGCGTCCTTGAAGTTGGGGCCGTAGTCCACCACCTTGTCCTTGTTCTTGGCCCAGTACTCGCCATGGGTCACCGGCAGCCAGGCCGAAAGCATGGCGTCGAGCTTGCCGGTGGCTACGCCCTGCCACATGATCCCGGTCGCCACCGCTTGCAGCTTGACGTCATAACCGAGCTTCTGCTTGATCACTTCCGCCGCCACATGGGTCGTCGCCACGCTGTCGGACCAGCCGTCGACATAGCCGATGCTCAGGGTCTTGCTGTCGGCACTGGCCAGAGTGGAGCTGATGGCAAGTACCAGTGCGGCACCTGCGCCTAAGAGTCGTCGCATCTTCATCGTTACTTCCCCGAAAAGTGCAGTGCCGGGCGGCTGCCAGGCACGTCAACGTATGGTTATGGTGCTCAGCGCCCCCATCACGCCTCACCGCGAACGCGTTCGATCATCAGCGGAGTACTGATGCCTGGATCATCAACCCGCCCTGTTCCGCGACCTGCTCTGTCTACGACCTCAAGGCAGCCAGCAGCGACATCAGATAGCCAGTAACCAACGGCCGGCCTCTCCCGGGCAGTGGGTCCGCCCGAACTTTGCATGTCAAAATCATGCAGCCCACCAAGCTGCGGACAAATGCGGGTAAGATGCCCGGCTTTGTTCCACGACGGCCCGATCATGCCCGCCACCCCTCGTTTCCCCGCCCTGCCCTATCTGTTCGCCTGCCTGCTCGGGCTGCTGGCCCTCTGCGGTTATTGGTACGGCCTTGGCCGGCCGGTGCACCTGCCGGATGTCGCCAGCGCCAGCCACAAGCTGCAGTGCGCTTCCTACACTCCGTTCGACAAGGACCAGTCGCCCTTCGACCAGCCGTTCAAGCTGCGCCCGCAGCGCATGGACGCCGACCTGGCCCTGCTGGCGACCCGTTTCGAATGCATCCGTACCTATTCCATGACCGGCCTGGAAGCCCTGCCGGACCTGGCGCGCAAGCACGGCCTGAAGCTGATGATCGGCGCCTGGGTCAACAGCAACCCGGTGGACACCGAAAAGGAAGTCGACCTGCTGATCGCCTCGGCCAACGCCAACCCGGACGTGGTCAGTGCGGTGATCGTCGGTAACGAAGCACTGCTGCGCAAGGAGGTCACCGGCGCGCAATTGGCGCGGCTGATCCTCAAGGTCAAGGCCGGGGTCAAGCAGCCGGTGACCTACGCCGATGTCTGGGAGTTCTGGCTCAAGCACCCGGAAATCGCCCCGGCGGTGGATTTCCTCACCATCCACCTGCTGCCGTACTGGGAAGATGATCCGTCGAACATCGACGCCGCCTTGAACCACGTGGCCGAGGTGCGCCAGGTGTTCGGCAACCGCTTCGCCCCCAAGGACGTGCTGATTGGCGAGACCGGCTGGCCCAGTGAAGGCCGGCAGCGAGAAACCGCGCTGCCCAGCCGGGTCAACGAGGCCAAGTTCATCCGCGGCTTCGTCGCCCTGGCGGAACACAATGGCTGGCACTACAACCTGATCGAAGCCTTCGACCAGCCCTGGAAGCGCGCCAGCGAAGGTGCCGTCGGTGGCTACTGGGGGCTGTTCGATGCTGATCGCCAGGACAAGGGCATCCTCGCCGGCCCGGTGTCCAACCTGCCGTACTGGCCGCTGTGGCTGG
>NZ_VYKE01000638.1:0-270 GCF_032424515.1 Pseudomonas sp. JV245A | reverse complement strand
TCCGCCGGCGGTGCGGGTGTACTGCTTCGGCGGCGATGCAGTGCCCCAGGCCAGTTACGATCTGGCGTGGCGAGTGCTGCGTCCGAAGTACATCTTCAACGGTTACGGCCCGACTGAAACCGTGGTTACGCCATTGATCTGGAAGGCCAAGGCGGGCGATCCGTGCGACGCGGCCTACGCGCCCATCGGCAATATCGTTGGCAACCGCAGCGCCTACGTGGCCGATGCCAACCTCAACCTATTGCCGGTTGGCGTGGCCGGCGAGCTGTA
>NZ_VYKE01000637.1:0-272 GCF_032424515.1 Pseudomonas sp. JV245A | reverse complement strand
TCGATTTGGCATGGCCCAGGTCCGCCGCACGACGGTAGCAGGCCAGGGCCAAGGCATGGTTCTGCACCACGCCGCGACCGGTGGCCAACAGGTTGGCGTAGTTGTACAGCCCCCAGTCCAGCCCCGCTTCGGCAGCCAGGCGATAGTGCCCGGCCGCGCTGGCGGCATCCGCCGGGCAACCCCAGCCGTGCTCATGGCAGCGCCCGAGCATGTTGCGCGCCATCAGGTGCCCACGTTGTGCGGCGATCTCGAACCAGCGCACCGCCAGGGGT
>NZ_VYKE01000636.1:0-275 GCF_032424515.1 Pseudomonas sp. JV245A | reverse complement strand
ACAGCGAAGAACAGCAGAGGGTTGAGCAACAGGAACGCGACAATGCTTGCCTTGTACCAGCGGGGTGATTGGCCGAGAAAATTGTGGGCGAACGCCTGGGCCATTGAACCGGACATTGGCGGCTCCTTGTAGTGAGAAGCGCGCAACTTGCCCCATGGCGGATTGAGAATCAAGAATTGATGAAATCTTTTGCGACAAACTTCGCCAGCGCCCCAGCGGCCGCCAGTGCACGACCTTACGTAGGAGCCGGCTTGCCGGAGAAGAGGGCCTCGAGT
>NZ_VYKE01000635.1:0-277 GCF_032424515.1 Pseudomonas sp. JV245A | reverse complement strand
TTCGCAGCCTGCGGCAGCGGCTACAAGAAGCAGCGATCAGTAGAGGCAGCCGTAAGCTTCAAGCGGCAAGCCAGATCAACAGCCATCTGTGGATACAAAAGGTCGTTTAAGGCTACACATCTCGGGTTGACCACCCTCTTCTCGCTCCCTATCCTCGCGCCTGTCACGACTCATTCGTGATCGGGTTTGACGGCTCGGTAACACTTTCAGGACGCATAGTTCCTCGACTCTGCTTGCGCTCTTCTGCGCTCGCAAAAATGTCTTATGGCGACTGTGC
>NZ_VYKE01000634.1:0-277 GCF_032424515.1 Pseudomonas sp. JV245A | reverse complement strand
AACAGGCGCTGGTGACGCTCGCCACCGAGGCGCTTGTGGATCTTGTTCAGGCTTTCCAGCAGGCGCTCGGCGAACAGCGCGAAGCCCTGTTCGCCATGCACCGCCACAAACTCGGCGCAGAGGTTGACCACGTAGTCGTCAAGGATCCTTTGCACCCGGTTGGCCAGGCTGTCCTCCAGCCAGACCATGGGCAAGCCCTGCATGCTCTGGTACAGCGGCAGCGGCAAGGCGCAACTGCCGATCATGCGGTTCTCGTCTTCCAGAACAAAGCTCTGCA
>NZ_VYKE01000633.1:0-278 GCF_032424515.1 Pseudomonas sp. JV245A | reverse complement strand
GAGGCGCTGGTCCTGGATCACCCCGGTGCGCACCACCGCGTCGAAACCTTCATCGATGATGTCCACCACCCGGTCGGTCATCACCGCTTCGATGCTCAGCCCCGGGTGCTGGGCCGTCAGCTCGCCGATCACCGGCATCACCACCTTGCGCCCGAACAGTGACGGGGTACTGATCTTCAACATTCCACTGGGGGATTCGCGCCGGTCCAGCAGCAGGTGTTCGGCATGGGCCAGTTCCGCCAGCAGGGGCGCGGCGCGCTCGACCAGCACCTGGCCGT
>NZ_VYKE01000632.1:0-280 GCF_032424515.1 Pseudomonas sp. JV245A | reverse complement strand
ATCAAGAGCGCGACGGCGGCCTGCCGGCCGGCCTGGAGCTGGAGCTGGAGCTGGAGCGGCGTGTAGCGCCCCCCGTGTAGGAGCTGGCTTGCCAGCGAAGGCGTCCGCCCAGACGCTGCATGACTCACGGGCCTCTTCGCCGGCAAGCCGGCTCCTACACATTGGTCTTTGATATTACGATCGCGCTCAAGAAGCCTGAACCTAGGCATTACCTTATGGCCGGCCTAATTTTTGTATAACACACGCTCCCCCGTGTAGGAGCTGGCTTGCCAGCGAAAGC
>NZ_VYKE01000631.1:0-282 GCF_032424515.1 Pseudomonas sp. JV245A | reverse complement strand
TGGGAGCGACGGCGCCCCTGCGGGCCTTCGAACCAGGCGTGATCGCGTTGGGCATCCACGGTGACGATACGCCCCAGGGCTTCCAGCAGCCCCTTGCGCTGGTCTTCCCCCAGCAACTCCGAGGCTGCGGCCTGGCGCCCGGCCAGCCAGGCGGCGCGGCCCTGGACCGCCAGCGCCTGTTCCACCCGGCGCGGCCAGAGCAGTTGGCTGGCCACGGCGGCGCAGATGATCCCCAGGCCGATTTCCGAACAGCGCGCCACTGCCTGGTCGAACACCTGCAAG
>NZ_VYKE01000630.1:0-283 GCF_032424515.1 Pseudomonas sp. JV245A | reverse complement strand
GCGCAATGGGGTCGAGCGCGGGCAGGGGCTGCCGGCGCGGGTTGATGTCGATCACCGTCGAGCCATCGGCCCGCAGCACCAGCAGCAGGCTTTCCTGGTTGCCCAGCATGTTCTGGTACAGCCGGGGCCGGGCTTGCAGGGCATCCAGGCTGTCGCTGTCCTGCAGCAGGGCCCGCACCTGTTCCAGGCGGCCGAGCAGGGCCAGGTCGTCGCGGTAGGCGATTTCCCCGGCCAGGGAACGGTAGAGGAACACCCCGATCACGCTGAGCACCAGGGCGCAGAC
>NZ_VYKE01000629.1:0-283 GCF_032424515.1 Pseudomonas sp. JV245A | reverse complement strand
GGCGGCGGCCACCGAAAAAGTCGCCCAGGGCGGGGTCTCCGACAACCTCACCAGCCTGCTGACGGTTCTCAAGTCCTTTCAGAGCTGATGGCTGAAAGCCTGATTTTCCGTTGAACCTACCTGCTGAAAAAATGGAGTTTTTATGAGCACAGTCAGTCCGCAAATCACCGATGCCGTCACCCAGACCAACGTCAAGGTCGTCGCCGAAGCGCCAGCCATGTCGATGGGCACCATCTACCAGTCCATGGGCCAGTCCGTGGCCATCCTGTTCCAGAACTCGGTT
>NZ_VYKE01000063.1:0-31531 GCF_032424515.1 Pseudomonas sp. JV245A | reverse complement strand
CTGGGCGCGGTGCTGCTGGTGTGCCCCTCGACGCCTGGCTGGTCCATCAGCGAAGCCCGCCGCCAGTTCGGCCCGGCGCGCCTGGAGCGGATTCGCGACGAGGAACTCGACGGCCTGCTGGCCACCGCCTACGCCGACACCGGCAGCGCAGCAGCGGTGGTCGGGGCGGCGGAGAACGAGGTGGACCTGGACCGCCTGATGCAGGACATGCCGGAAATCACCGACCTGCTGGACACCCAGGACGGCGCCCCGGTGATCCGCATGATCAACGCCTTGCTCACCCAGGCCGCGCGGGACGAGGCCAGCGATATCCATATCGAACCCTTCGAGACCCATTCGGTGGTGCGCTACCGGGTCGACGGCACCCTGCGCGACGTGGTGTCGCCACGCAAGGCGCTGCACGGCGCGCTGGTGTCGCGGATCAAGATCATGGCCCAGCTGGACATCGCCGAAAAACGCCTGCCCCAGGACGGGCGCATCGCCCTGCGGGTGGCCGGGCGGCCCATCGATATCCGTGTGTCCACGGTGCCCACCGGGCATGGCGAGCGGGTGGTGATGCGCCTGCTGGACAAGCAGGCCGGGCGCCTGCAACTGGAAACCCTGGGCATGGACCCGGACCTGCTGGCGCGCCTGGATACCCTGATCCGCCAGCCCCACGGCATCGTCCTGGTCACCGGGCCCACTGGCAGCGGCAAGACCACCAGCCTCTACGCGGCCCTGGCCCGGCTGGATGCCAGCACCAGCAATATCCTCACCGTCGAGGACCCGGTGGAATACGACCTGCCGGGCATCAGCCAGATCCAAGTCAACGCCAAGATCGACATGACCTTCGCCCTGGCCCTGCGGGCGATCCTGCGCCAGGACCCGGACATCATCATGATCGGCGAGATCCGCGACCTGGAGACCGCGCAAATCGCGGTCCAGGCCTCGCTCACCGGGCACCTGGTGCTGGCGACCCTGCACACCAATGACGCGGTGTCGGCAGTCAACCGCCTGATCGACATGGGGGTGGAGCCGTTTCTCCTGGCCTCGTCGATGCTCGGGGTGCTGGCCCAGCGCCTGGTGCGGCGCCTGTGCAGCCAGTGCAAGGAGCAGGACCCGGCCAACCCCGGCACCTGGCGCCCGGTGGGCTGCCCGGCCTGCAACCACATCGGCTACAGCGGGCGAACCGGGATCCATGAGCTGTTCTGCATCGATGACGATGTGCGCAGCCTGATCCACCAGGGCGCCGAGGAGCAGGCCCTGCGTGCCGCCGCGCGCCGGGCCGGGATGTTCAGCATGCGCGAGGACGGTGAACGCTGGGTGCGCAGTGGCGCCACCGCGCCGGAAGAAATCCTGCGTGTGACACGGGACGCCTGATGAATCGCTATCGCTATGAAGCCGCCGACGCCCTCGGCAAGATCGAATCCGGGCACCTGGAAGCCGACAGCCAGGGTGCGGCCTTCGCCAGCCTGCGCAGCCGCGGCCTGACCGCCTTGCTGGTGCAGCTCGATGGCAACGGCGGCGACGGCGGAGCAGGGGGGCTGCTGCGCCCCAGGCTCTCGGACAACGACCTGGCCTGGGCCACCCGCCAGCTGGCCAGCCTGCTGGGGGCCAGCCTGCCGCTGGAGGCCGCGCTGAGCGCCACTGTGGAGCAGGCCGAGCGCAAGCACATCGCCCAGACCCTGAGCGCGGTGCGCGCGGATGTGCGCAGCGGCATGCGCCTGGCCGAGGCCCTGGCGGCGCGGCCCAGGGATTTTCCGGAGATCTACCGGGCGCTGATTGCCGCCGGCGAAGAGTCCGGCGACCTGGCCCAGGTCATGGAGCGGCTGGCGGACTACATCGAAGAGCGCAACGGCCTGCGGGGCAAGATCCTCACCGCCTTTATCTACCCGGGGGTGGTGGGGCTGGTGTCCATCGGCATCGTGATCTTCCTGCTCAGCTATGTGGTGCCTCAGGTGGTCAGTGCCTTCTCCCAGGCGCGCCAGGACCTGCCGGGGCTGACCCTGGCCATGCTCAATGCCAGTGATTTCATCCGTGCCTGGGGCGGCCTGTGCTTTGCCGCCATGGTCGCCGGGTTCTGGGGCTGGCGGGTGTACCTGCGCAACCCCCGGGCGCGCTTGAACTGGCACAGCCGGATCCTGCGCCTGCCGCTGATCGGGCGCTTTGTCCTGGGGCTGAACACCGCGCGTTTTGCCTCGACCCTGGCGATCCTCGGCAGCGCCGGGGTGCCTTTGTTGCGGGCCCTGGAAGCGGCGCGCCAGACCCTGTCCAACGACCGCCTGAGCCAGAGCGTGAGCGAGGCCACGGCCAAGGTGCGCGAAGGCGCCAACCTGGCGGCGGCGCTGCGGGTGGAAAAAGTCTTTCCGCCGGTGCTGATCCACCTGATCGCCAGCGGCGAGAAGACCGGCGCCTTGCCGCCGATGCTGGAACGGGCGGCGCAGACCCTGTCGCGGGATATCGAGCGTCGGGCCATGGGCATGACCGCCTTGCTCGAACCCTTGATGATCGTGGTGATGGGCGGTGTGGTGCTGGTGATCGTGATGGCGGTACTGCTGCCGATCATCGAGATCAACCAGTTGGTCACCTGAACTGCGCAACCCAACCCGACCTGACCCCGTCCGGCCCGGTCTGGCCCGGTCCGTAGGCGCTGGCTTGCCAGCGAAGGCGTCGGCAGCGGCGATGCAGGGCTGGCGGGCCTCTTCGCCGGCAAGCCGGCTCCTACGAGAGCGAAGCGGTGGTGCGAAGCACAGGGCAGGCCAGCCATAAAATTTCGCGCCGCCAGCCTCACTCCCGACCGGGCAAGCCGCCAACCTCGGGTTCCTCGTTCTGTCATGTTCAGACCCGGTGGCCAGCCCCCTCGGCGCTTGCAGGGCAATGCCGCTTCCAGCCCCGGCAACCTGGCGGTCATTTTCCCGGGAAAGGCGCGAAAACCTCCGGCAAACACCCGAGAATCTTTTGCAAAAACAGCCGCTTTCTCCCGAGGTTTTTTCCTTTATCTGTCACCGGAAACTGCGAACTTCTCTCCCCATGGCCTCACCCATCAAGCCGTCTGGATCAAGGCTTCTGGCCCGAGTGCCATGGCGTCATGCAAGAGCTATTCACCCAACGTACGAACACGACGAAAGGAGATTCTTCATGTTTAAGCGCAACGTTCTCGCGGCATCCCTGACCCTGGCTGCCCTGTGCTCGGCACAGGCTGCAATGGCTGATATCAACGGCGGTGGCGCAACCCTGCCACAACCGCTGTACCAGACCGCTGGCGTACTGACCGCCGGCTTCGCTCCCTACATCGGCGTAGGCAGCGGCAACGGCAAGGCTGCCTTCCTGAACAACGACTACACCAAGTTCGTGGCCGGCACCACTGGCAAGAACGTGCACTGGGCCGGTAGCGATTCCAAGCTCAGCGCAGCAGAGCTCAAAGGTTATCAAGACAATCACCAAGCGGCCTGGGGCAAGCTGATCCAGGTGCCTTCGGTAGCCACTTCGGTTGCCGTTCCATTCAACAAGGCCGGCACTGCTGCCGTTAATCTGAGCGTCAACGACCTGTGCGGCGTGTTCTCGGGCCGTGTTTCCGACTGGAGCCAGATTGCAGGTTCGGGCCGTACCGGCGCCATCACCGTGGTTTACCGCAATGAAAGCAGCGGCACCACCGAGCTGTTCACCCGCTTCCTGAACGCCAAGTGCGCCGAGACCGGCACCTTCGCCGTGACCACCAACTTTGCTTCCAGCTACTCGGGCGGCCTGCCTGCCGGTGCGGTTGCCGCTGTTACCAGCCAAGGCGTCATGGACGCGCTGAACGCTGGCGACGGTCGCATCACCTACATGAGCCCGGACTACGCCGCGCCGACCCTGGCCGGCCTGGACGACGCTACCAAGGTGGCCAAGGTGGCTGGCGTTTCCCCGGCGCCTGCCAACGTTTCCTCGGCTATCGCCGCGGTTGCCGTGCCTGATACCACTGTTCGTGGCGACCAGAACCTGTGGGTTCCTGTCTTCACTTCCCAGGCCAACATCGACGCCAACCCAAGCGACAAGAGCCTGCGCCTGTACCCAACCAGCGGTTACCCAATCCTGGGCTTCACCAACCTGATCTTCAGCCAGTGCTACGCCGACGCTAACCAGACTTCGCAAGTACGGGCTTTCTTCAGCCGTCACTACGGTGCCCTGGTGAACAACGACACCGCCATCAACAACAACCGCTTCGTGCCTCTGCCAGCTGCCTGGAAAACCGCAGTACGTGACTCGTTCGTCACTGCCTCCAGCGGCCTGAGCATCGGTAACGCCAGCGTCTGCAACGCCATCGGCCGTCCGCTGTAACTCTCGCGTCCGATACCTGCAGCACCCGGATCAGCAACGGTTTCGACCGTTGCTGATTTTTTTCATGCTCGGCACAACGGTCCGGCACGAGTGCTCGCCCGTCCTGATACGACAGGAGTCATGTCATGTTCAAAATGCATTGGTTAGCCACGTCACTGGTGGGCAGCGCCCTATGTGCCCAGTTGGCCCTGGCGGATATCAACGGTGGCGGGTCGACGCTGCCGCAGTCGTACTACCTGGCGCCCGGCGTACTGACGGCGGGTTTTGCGCCCTACATCGGCTCTGATCTCGGGGACAAGGAAGCCTTTCTGAACAACGACTACAACCGCCTGATTCCGGGCGCCCCTACCCGGAACGTGCACTGGGTGGCCACTGAATCGAAGTTGAGAGGCAGCGAGCTCGACGGCTACTCCATGGCCCATGGCGCGAGCTGGGGGCCGTTGATCCAGGTGCCCGTCGCCGCCACGGCGGTGGCGATCCGCTTCAACAAAGCCGGCATTGGCAACCTGGACCTGAGCGTCAATGACGTGTGCGGGATCTTCTCGGGCCGGCTGGACCGTTGGGAGTACCTGTCGAGCGGTGCAGGCACTTACGGACCGCTGACGGTGGTCTACCCGCAAGGGCCCAGTGGCACCACCGAGCTGTTTACCCGTTTTCTCAATGCCAAGTGCTCTGAACCGGCCGGGCCTTTCGCGGTGACCCGGTTCTTCGCCAACGCTTATCCAGTCTCGGTGCCACAGACCGCCAAGAGCGCGCAGGGCAGCCCCCAGATCATGGAAGTGCTCAATGCAACCCCGGGGAGTGTGACCTTCATCGGTTCCAGCCACGCATCCAGCACCCTTGCCGGGCTGGAAGATGGCAGCAAGGTAGCGCGGGTAGGGGGGATAGCTCCGACACCGGCGAACATCGTCAACGCCATCAGCCTGATCAGCCCGCCGACGGCGAACCTATCGACCGGCCCGTTCAGCGACCCCATCAGGTGGGTACCGGTGTTCGCCGCTTCGTTCGATGGCAATGACCCCTCGGTGGTGCCATTTCCCAGCGTCGGGTATCCGATCCTGGGCTTTAGCACCGCGATTTTCAGCCAGTGCTACGCCGATGCGACGCAAACCGCCCAGGTACGGGCGTTCTTTGCCCGCCAGTACGGTTCGCTGGTCACTAACGATGCGGCACTGCTCAACAACAACCTGCAACCCTTGCCGGCGATCTGGAAGGCCGCGATACGGAACGCCTTCGTGACGCCCGCCAGCCTGCGCAGTATCGGCAACCCCAATATCTGCAACGCCATTGGCCGACCTTTCTAGCCGGCCAGCGCCGCTTGCCCCTGCCTGCCGCCGTGGCACGCAGGGGCAGGGGCAACACCCTGCACCCCAAAGATGAATTTTCCGTGACATCCGTTCGGTCGCGCCTCGCGCCAACGGCCTATCCCCTAAAGCAGTGACGCGCGCCCTGGGCCCTACAAGCGTCGCGCTCCCGTGGGCGTCATAACAAAGGATGAGTAGTAATGGTTCGCTGCAAACCACCGGTCAAATCCCCCGCGCTGCGCCCTGATGGCGAGTTGCCGATCCTGCGGCTCAAGCCCCTGGCCCAGGCCATCGCCCTGCTGATGGTGGCGGGCAGTGCCCATGGCGCCACGGCCTTCAGTTCCGGCTGGTTCGCCGACAAGGGCGCGTCCCAGGCCGCCACCGCCGCGCGCACCAACGGCCAGGTTCCGGGGATCCCGCCGCTGTCCCAGCAGACCCGCGCCAACCAGCAGTTGCAGCGCTCCCTGAGCAACCTCAATTCCAGCGTTGCCGCCATCGCCGCCCAGCAAGCGGCCCAGGCTGCCGCACGCCAGGCCGCATTCGGCACGGTGAGCACCATTCCCGATGGCCTCGGCGAAGGCGGGCTGAAGGTCGACAACAGCCTGACCCAGGGTTGGCTCAATGCCAAAGGGCCGGTGCAGAGCCAGTCCGGCGGCAAGACCACGGTGACCATCGAGCAGACCGCCGACAAGGCCATTCTCAACTGGGAGACCTTCAACGTCGGGCGCAACACCACCGTCGACTTCCAGCAGCAGTCCAACTGGGCGCTGTTGAACAAGGTCAACGACCCCAATGGACGGCCCAGTGAAATCCAGGGCCAGATCAAGGGCGCCGGTACGGTGATGATCATGAACCGCAACGGGGTGATCTTTACCGGCACCAGCCAGGTCAATGTGCGCAACCTGGTGGCGGCCGCAGCCACCATCAGCGACGAGCAGTTCACCCAGCGCGGGCTCTATGTGGACGCCAACGGCACCCAGCCGACCTTCAGCGATGCCCTGGGCAAGGTCCAGGTGCAGCGTGGCGCGCTGATCCAGACCCACCCGGCGGCCACCTCCACCGAATCCGGCGGCTATGCCTTGCTGCTGGGCTCGGAAGTGGAGAACGCCGGCACCATCGTCACTGCCAAGGGCCAGACCACCCTGGCGGCCGGCGACAGCTTCTACATCCGCCGCGGGGTCGGCACCAGCGGCAACCAGCACTCCACCACCCGGGGCAATGAAGTTGCCACTTCGCTGAAGGCCGGCAGCAGCGCCGGCAAGGTCAGCAACAGCGGCCTGATCATGGCCTCCACGGGCGACATCACCCTCACCGGGCACCAGGTGGCGCAGAACGGCGTGGCCCTGGCCAGCACTTCGGTGGACACCCGCGGCACCATCCATTTGCTCAACTCCGCCAGCGACAGCACCGCCAGCGTGACCCTGGGGCAGGGCAGCACCACCGCAATCCTTCTGGACAGCAGTGGCAGCAGCGCTCTGGACAGCCAGCGCAACAACGGCCTGATCAACCTCGACGGCACCCCGACCAACCTGATCACCGGCCAGTTCAACAACCTCAGCAGCGTGGCCGACCGCAGCGACCAGTCCCGGGTGGAGATCGTCAGCGGCGGCACCGTGGATTTCCAGGACGGCTCCATCACCCTGGCCACCGGTGGCCAGGTGGCGGTCAGTGCCGGGCAGCGCAGCCTGGTGCGCGATGGCGCGGTGATCGATGTGGCCGGCGCCGTCGGGGTCAAGGTGGCGATGGAGTCCAACAACATCAAGATCAACGTCCAGGGCAACGAGCAGCGCGATTCGGCGGGCAACCGCGACAGCGGCCAGTTGATCAACAACGACGTCTGGGTCGACCTGCGCGAGCTGGTGTTCGTCCCGGCGGGCACCAACGGCTACGCCACCGATCGCTGGTACACCGCCGGCGGCCTGCTGGAAGTGGGCGGCTACCTGGGCACCCAGGGCCACAACATCGGCGAGTGGATGGCCCAGGGCGGTACCCTGACCTTCACCGGCAAGGACGTGGTGACCCAGTCCGGCGCCCAGTTGAACCTCTCCGGCGGCACCGTCGATGTGCAGGGCGGCTACATCCAGCAGACCTGGCTCAAGGGCGCCGACGGGCGCTTGTACGAGCTCTCCAGGGCGCCGGGGGACCTGCTCTACACCGGCATCTACAAGGGCTATGTGGACAGCAGCCCGCGCTGGGGCCGCACCGATTACTACTACAACCCGCTGATCGCCCAGCAGCGCCGCTACGAGGCCGGCTACAGCGTCGGCCGCGACGCCGGCAAGCTGGTGATCGGCACCAGCAACGCCGTGCTCGAAGGCCAGATGGTGAGCGAAGTGTTCAAGGGCGACCGCCAGACCCAGGCGCCGAACATCAACCTCGACGGCTACCAGCAATCGCACAAGGCCGCGGCCCAGCGCGCGCAACTGATCATTGGCAACTACACGCCGATCTACAACAAGGCCAGCGGCACCCTGCGCTACGCCCTGAGCCCCAGCGTGGACAAGGTGCTGATCGAGGCCAACCAGCAGAAGATCGCCGACGGCCTGGACCTCGCCACAGCCCTGCCGGCCAACCGCCAGGGCCAGCTGGTGCTGGACAGCGACCAGCTCAACGGCTTCCAGCTGGGGGCGATCAAGGTCGGCGCCAGGCAGCAGGTCCAGGTCAACGGCGCGCTGAAGGTAGCCGATGGCGGCGACATCACCCTGTTCGGGCCAGAGGTCAAGATCAACGCCAACCTCACCGCCCACGGTGGCAGCATCAACGCCGGCAACGTGCTGAACCAGGTGGATGTGAACCGCAATTTCGTGGTCGGCGATGTGATCCTCGCGCCCACCGGCGGCGCCCAGGCCCGGGTCGATGTGGCCAGCGGGGTCAAGCTGGATGCCAGCGGGCGCTGGAACAACCTGGCCCTGGACCCCTCGGACAGCAGCGGCCTGGCCTTTATCAACGGGGGCAAGGTGTCGCTGCGCAGCAGCGGCGACCTCAACCTGGCCAACGGCACCCTGGTGGATGCCAGCTCCGGCGCCAGCGTTGCCTATGACGGCAAGACCAGCGGTGGCAAGGGCGGCGACGTGACCCTGGCCGCCGACGGCAAGCTCGACCTCGATGGCGAGCTGCGCGGGTATGGGGTCAACGGTGGCGGCACCCTGGCCCTGCAGGCGCACAAGGTGCTGATTGGCGCCCATGATCCGGCCCCCGAGGCCGGCACCCTGCAACTGGCCGGGGATTTCTTCAACAAGGGCTTCGGTGCCTACGACATCACCGGCAACGAAGGGCTGACCGTGGCCGAGGGCGCGCAGGTCGAGGTCAACATGCCGGTCTACCGCTTCGGGGCCCAGGCCAGCAGCAGTGCCACTGGCAGCGACCCGGCCACGGTGCTGGAGCGCTGGTTGCCGCAGCTGTACCAGCAGGATGCAACCAGGGGCGTGCTGACCCAGCGCCGTGGCGCCGGCCTGACCCTGAGCGCCGGCAACCAGTACTCCACGGCCGCCCAGTTGGCCACCACGGCGCTGAGCGTGGGGCAGGGCGCGGTGATCAGTGTCGACCCGGGGCAGGCCATCAACCTGCGCAGCGTCGGCCAGTTGACCCTGAACGGCACGCTCAATGCCTGGGGCGGCAGCGTCAGTCTGGGCGGCCTGACGGTGGCCAGTTCCGAGGCCGCCAATGCCGCCGGTCACGGGCGCTCGATCTGGGTCGGCGAGCAGGCGGTGATTGATGTGGCGGCGCGGGCGGTGAGCGCCGTGGACAACCGTGGCCGCCGTTACGGCCAGGTGCGCAATGGCGGCAAGATCGCCATCGGCGGCGAGATCGACCTGGCCACCGGTATCGCCAAGGCCAGCGACCTGTTTGTGGTGGTGCGCGAGGGGGCGCGTCTCGACGCTTCCGGCGCCCAGGCGGCCCTGGACATTCCCGGCCAGGGCCGGGTGCAGGTGGCCAGCAACGGTGGCAGCATCAGCTTCGCGTCCAACAACGGCCTGTACCTGGATGGCAGCTTCGTCGCCCGGGCCGGAGGCGCTGGCGCTGCAGGGGGCACCTTGTCGCTGGCCCTGGAAAGCCCGTACTACATCAAGAACGCGGTCAACGACCGGGTGCTCAAGGCACGGGAACTGGTGCTCAGCCAGACCCACCAGGGCAGTGCGCTGCCCGCGAGCGCCGACGCCGCGGCCGCCAGCCTGGAGTATGGCCACGGCCGCCTCGGGGTGGATCAAGTCACCGCCGGCGGCTTCGACAACCTGGCACTGCTGAGCAACGGCCTGTTGAGCTTCGATGGCGATGTGTCGCTGAACATGGGCCAGAGCCTGCGCCTGTACAGCGGTGCCCTGAACCTCAGCGAAAGCGCTGCGGCCAATAGCCGGGTCGACCTGTCGGCACCCTACCTGCTGCTGGCGGGCATCCTCGCGCCGCTGGAAGCCAAGGACCAGTACGTGCGTCCGGTCTCCACCGGCACGCCGTCGCAACAGGCCACCCAGGCGCAGTTCAATGCCAGCGGCAACCTGATCGATGTGCGTGGCAACGTGGTGTTCGGCAGCAAGGGCACGTTGCGCCAGGCCGACAACAGCCTGCTGAGCGTCGAGCGCCGCGGGTTCGACCATGTGCAACTGACCAGCCAGGGCGACCTGCGCTTTCTCGCCGGGGCCGGGGCCGATGTGATCGCCAAGGGCATCAGCACCCAGTTGCTGACCCAGGGCGACATGACCCTGCGGGCCGCGCAGTTGTACCCGGGTACCGAGGTCGGGGCCCGAGTGATTGCCGGCTACCTCAACGATATTTCCGGCACCAGCATCAACTTCGACCCCACGCGCACCCTGGCCATCGGCCGCACCGGCCAGGGCGAGGCGCCTGTGCCGTACTCGGCCTTCGGCCGCTTGCAGCTGGGCGCGGCCAACATCCAGCAGGGCGGGGTGGTCCGTGCGCCCCTGGGGCTGATCGAGATCGGCAACCTGGGCGCGAGCAAGGTCGAGCTGCTGCCCGGCAGCCTGACTTCGGTCAGCGGCAAGGGCCTGGTACTGCCTTACGGCGGCACCGTCGATGGCCAGGTCTACAAGTACAACGGCAAGACCGTGACCTTCCTCGGCCAGGGCGCCCTGGTGAATGAGAACAGCGACCTGAGC
The DNA here is from genome assembly GCF_032424515.1 of Pseudomonas sp. JV245A. Classification (NCBI taxonomy): domain Bacteria; kingdom Pseudomonadati; phylum Pseudomonadota; class Gammaproteobacteria; order Pseudomonadales; family Pseudomonadaceae; genus Pseudomonas; species Pseudomonas sp. JV245A. The sequence continues at coordinate 20,820 of NZ_VYKE01000063.1, read as the reverse complement.
GTCGGGGTGATCCTGGGCGGCAAGTCGGTGCAGGTACAGCCCGATGCCACCGTGGACCTGTCCGGTGGTGGCGAACTGCTGGGCGCCGGGTTCATTTCCGGGCGCGGCGGCTCCACCGATGCGCGCTACAGCCCGCTGGTGCAGATCGGCGCCAACGGCAGCTTCATCCTCCCGGGCCTGGGCAGCAACCCGATCTACGCCATCGTGCCCGGGGTGCAGCCGGGCTATGCGCCGGTGGCACCGGAGGGCGGCGCGGTGGACCCGCTGATCGGCCAGCAGATCACCATTGGCGCCGGGGTTCCGGGGCTGGCGGCGGGTACCTACACCCTGATGCCGTCCACCTATGCGCTGATGCCGGGGGCCTTTCGCGTCGAGATCAACGGCCTGGCCGGGCTCGGCACCGAAGGCGCGACCCAGCCGTTGCGCAATGGCTCCTGGTCCACCGCCGGGCGCCTGTCGATTGCCCATACCGGGATCAGCAACAGCGTCGCCAGCCAGTTGATCCTGACCTCGGCCGACACCCTGCGCCGCTATTCCCAGTACAACGAAACCGGCTATGCCCAGTTCGCCCTGGCCGATGCCGCCAAGCTCGGGGTGCCACGGCCGATGCTGCCGGTGGACGCCAAGACCCTGAAGCTGGCCCTGGAGCCGGGGGCCGGTGCGGATGCCTTCTCGTTCAAGGGCATTGGCCGTTTCGATGCCGCTGCGGGGGGCTATGGCGGCACCGTCGCGGTGTTGAACATGGGCAGTGGCAACATCGAAGTGGTGGCGGCCGGCAAGTCGGCCACCCAGGGTTTCAACGGCGTTACCCTGGATGCCGACAGCCTCAACGCCATGGGCGCAGCGCGCCTGATGCTGGGCGGCCTGACGCTGGTCAAGTACGGCCAGGGCGGCAACTACATCACCGTGGCCGAAGGCGTGAACACGCCCAAGGGCTCGATCACCTTGCGCGAGGGCGCCACCCTGGCCGCGCCGGAAGTGTTCCTGGTGAGCAACACCGGCGAGATCGTCCTGGAGCAGGGCGCCTCGATCAATACCCTGGGCCGAGGCAAGGCCAGCTATGACGCCCGTGACGGTTTCACCTACCAGGTGGCCAATATGCTGGCGGTGTCCAACGGCCTGCTCAACGTGATCAGCAAGGCCCAGGCCGGCGGACAGACCAGCGGTGGCATCCGGCTCGGGGTGTGCGCCAGCGCGCCGTGCAGCGGGCAGACCGCACTGTATTCCGATGGCAGCCTCGTTGCCTTGACCGACAACGCCTTCGAGCTGGGTGACCAGGTGCGCTACGGCACCCGCCACCTGAACCTGGGCCTGAACAACATCAACGTCGGCAGCCCGGAGGCGCTGGCGGCAGCGGCGGCGGGCAATCGCCTGCCCAGCGGCATGACCCTGACCCAGCAACTGCTCGACCGCCTGCTGCGCGGCGATACCCAGTTCGGCGCCCCGGCCCTGGAGACCTTGCAGCTCTCGGCCCGGGACGGCTTCAACTTCTACGGCAGCGCCAGCCTGGACACCTACGACCCGGCGACCGGCAAGTCGCTGCTGAGCAACCTGATGCTCTCCACCCCGGCGATCTACGGTGCCGGGGGCGCCAATGATGTGGCCAGCATCCACACCGCCAACCTGATCTGGCAGGGTTCCGAGACCCCGGCAGGCGCGGTGGTGGCCGGCGGTGCCGGAACCGGCAGCGGCCGCCTGCAAATCAATGCCGAACGCATCGAGTTCGGCTACGGGGCCTTTGCCCAGCCCAGCACCACCAAGAGTTTCGACCGCCTGGCCCTGGGTTTTGCCAACGTCGACCTCAATGCCAGCCAGCGCATTACCGCCAACCACAAGGGCAGCCTGTCGGTCTACCAGAGCCAGGGCGCCTTCGATCCGCTCAAGGGGTTTGCCTACAGCGGCGGCAACCTGAATATCCTCACCCCACTGATGACCGGCGAGGCCGGCTCGGTGAACCGCATCACCGCTGGCGGCGCCATGGATATCGGCGCCTCGGCCGGCCCTCGTGGCCAGGCCAATGGCCAGGGTGCGGAACTGTCTCTGCAGGGCGACAGCATCCGCCTGGCCAGTGCCGTGGTGCTGCCCAGCGGCAAGGTGACCCTGGGGGCCCGGGGTGATGTCAGCCTGACCGATGCGGCTCTGATCGATGTGGCTGGCCGCACCATCGCCTTCAATGACCTGAGCAAATACGGCGCCGGCGGCGAAGTGCTGCTGCAGAGTGCTACCGGCAATGTGCTGCAGGCCACGGGCTCGACCATCGACCTTTCGGCCACCCACAACCAGGCCGGCAAGCTGCGGGCGGTGGCGCTGGACAGTGCGGCCGGGCGGGTAGACCTGGCGGGCAAGGTCCTTGGCGGCAGCAGCGGCTACTACGATGCCGGCGGCACCCTGGTGCCGTTCCTCGGCGCCACGGTGGAAATCCAGGCCCAGCACCTGGGCAGCAGCGGCACCCTGGACGAGCAGTTCGCCGCCCTCAACCAGCGCCTGAACCAGGGCCAGGTCTTTGGCGCACGCAGCTTCCAGCTCAAGCAGGGCGACCTGACCATCGGCGACGGGGTCAGGGCCAGCACCGTCAACGTCTCGGTGGACAACGGCAGCCTGCGGGTTACCGGGCGAGTGGACGCCAGCGGCGAACGGGTCGGCAGTATCAACCTGGCGGCCGGCAAGGGCCTGACCCTGGACGGCAGCGCGGTGCTCGACGCCCACGGCAGCAAGCTGCGGGTGGACAGCTACGGCAAGATCATCGACTCACCGAACCGCGCCAGCGTGGTGCTCAGCTCGGGCCAGGGCCGCCTGACCCTGGCCGACGGTGCGCGTATCGACCTGCGCCACGGCACCGACGTGGCAGTGGGCAGCGCGGCGGGGCAGAACGACGGCCGCAGCCGCGGCACCCTGGAGCTGAACGCGCCGCGCCTCGTCCAGGCGGACCAGAGCAGCAACGACATCGACATCGATGCCCGCGGCCCGCTGGATATCCAGGGCGCGCGCTCGATTGCGGTCAACGGCATGCTGCGCTACGACGATGCTCCGGAAAAAACCGACGCCACCGCCAGCGGCCGCCCTTACCAGGAAATCACCCAGGCCTACCTGGATGCCAAGCATGCCCAGAGCACGGCCTTTATCAATGCGGCCCTGCAAAACAGCGACCTGCTGCAGAACAAGCTGGCCGGCCTGAACAACGCCGGCTATGCCGACGCCTTCCATCTGCGGCCCGGGGTCGAGATCGTCAGCAAGAGCGCAGACGGCGACCTGGTGGTGCAGGGCGACCTGGACCTGTCGGGCTATCGCTATGCCAGCCTCAACCCCCACAGCCAGAAGACCTCGGTCTACGGTTCCGGCGAGGTCGGCAGCCTGACCCTGCGCGCCGGGGGCGACCTGAATGTCTATGGCAGCATCAACGACGGCTTCGCGCCGCCGCCTGCCACCGTGGACGACAAGGGCTGGGTGCTGCTGCCGGGCGTGGACTTCACCGGCGGCACTATCATCGTGCCGGGCAACGGCGTGACCCTGGCCGACGGCACCGCCTTCCCGGCGGGCAGCACCCTCAACTACGACCTGCCGATCAAGGGGCTGACCGTGGCCGCGGGCACGCGCCTGCCGGTCACGGCGACCCTGGACCAGACCCTGGTACTGCCGGCGGGTACGGTACTGGCGGCGGCGATTCGCGATGCCTCGGGCAACCTGCTGTTCGCCGCCGGCACCCTGCTCGGCGAGCCCCGGACCCTGGTCGCCGGCACCCGTCTGGAGGCCGGGACGCTGTTGACCCAGGGCACCCAGCTGCAGTCCATGACCTGGCCCAAGGGCGTGCCGCTGCCGCAAGTACACCTGGCCAATGTGAACAACAACATCGTCATGCTCGACGGCAGCAAGGCCCTGCCCAAGGGCGGGCTGATCCCGGCCGGCACCAACGTCAAGCTGCCGAGCGGCGTCGACTCGGTGCAGTTGCGGCCCGAAGACGTCGGGCGCCAGGGCAAGCTCTGGGCCATTGCGCCGATGCTTGCCGAAGGCTCGCAATCCTGGTCCCTGCGCCTGGTGGCCGGGGCCGATACCAGCGCAGCCGACAGCCGCATCGTGCAGGCCAACCCACGCAGCGGTGACTTGCATCTGGCGGACAGCCATTACGGGATGTTCGCCAAGGAACTGCCCAGCCAGGTGGTGCGGACCTGGACCCAGGTGGCGGTGGATGACCTGGCCGGCGTAGGGATAGTGGTCAAGGCCGGCGATCCGATCGACGAACAACTGCTGGTGGATCTGGGGCAGACCTCGATCGAGCAGTTCTGTGCCGACAGCCCGGCCTATTGCGCAATCAAGGCCAGCTACGCCTGGACCCAGCTGGCGGTGGACGAGCTGGCGGGCGCCGGGGTGGTGGTCAAGGCCGGCGATCCGATCGATGAGCAACTCCTGCTGGACCTGGGGCAGTCGTCCGTCGCGGCCTTCTGTGAAGAGTCGCCCGCCTTCTGCATGGCTCTGGACAGCAAGACCTATGGCGCAACGCCGTCCAGCAGCCGCTTCAGCGTGATCCGCACCGGCACCGGCGACCTTGAACTGCTCAGCGCCGGCAACCTGAGCATGGACTCGCTGTACGGGGTCTACACCGCCGGTACTTCCTCCACGGCGACGACGGCCGGCGATCCCTACAACCAGCCACGGGCCCTGGGAACGGGAGCCACGGTGCTCAATGACCCGAGCAGTTACTTCGAGCAGTTCGTCAATGGCAGCGGCACCAGCCTGTACCGCGCCTGGTACCCGGAGGCGGGGGGCAACCTGCGGGTCAGTGCCGGTGGCGACCTGACCGGCAATATCAGCAGTACCGCCAACGACAGCCGTGCCTGGCCCAACCCCAAGGACAACGGCCAGGACTCGGCCGAAGTGGGCAACTGGCTGTGGCGCCAGGGCAGCGGCGATGTCGCCACCGGCGGTTCGGCGCAACCCGTTGCCTGGTGGATCAACTTCGGCACCTATGCGGCCAACGGCAGCGCCGACCGGATGCTGGGCTTTACCGGGTTCGGCACCCTGGGCGGCGGCAACCTGGAGCTGAATGTCGGCGGTGACGCGGGCATCCTCCAGCGCCTGACGGACAGCGCCGGCGCCTCCACCGTGGCGCCCCGCAGCCAGGGGTTGGTGCTGGCCGTGGGCAGTACCGGCCGGGTCGCCAGCGATGGCAGCCTGCAACTGACCGGCGGTGGCGACCTGCGGGTGAACATTGCGGGCGCCTTGAACCCGGCCAGCAACCTGGTCATCGAGCATCGCAACGGGGTCGTGGTCAACCTGCGTGGCAGCAGCCATTTGCAGAGTGCCTCCCTGGGCAGCATCGACCTGCACTATGGCGGCACCGCCGTTGACCACAACCCCAGCGAAGCCCGGGCCTTCGACCCGTTGCGCGCCACCCGTGGCCTGGCCCAGGGCGGCCTGACCCTGGTGCCCGGCGATGCCACCTTCAACCTGCAGAGCCGCGGCGACCTGGTGGTGCAGAACGTCGAGGACCCGGGCCGGGTCCGCCAGTTCAACACCGCGCTCTTCAGCCGTGGCAGCCAGCAAGGCAGCGGCCGGAGCTGGTTCACCCTGTGGACCGAGCGTACCGCCATCGACCTGATGTCCCTGGGCGGCAACCTGACCCCGCTCACCAGCCCTGGCAGCACCGATCTGGCGGTGGTCTATCCGTCGATCCTCAGGGCCGTGGCAGCCAGCGGCAGCCTTTACTATGGCAAGGCCGCCAGCGCGCAAGTCGGCGACCTCAACTACCGGGTGCCGCTGTTCCTGGCGCCGGGCGCCGCAGGGCAGTTGCAGTTCCTGGCCCAGGACTCGATCTACGCGGGCGGTTTCACCGTCAGCCAGTCGGGCGCCGCGGCCGCTTCGGTGGCCACGCCCTGGCGTCCGGCATTTGTCGGCAGCATCGAGGGTGAAGTGGTGGCCAGCAACCTGTCGATCAACGGCAACCCGGTCATCGGCTCGATCCTGCCGTTGTTCGCCTTCGGTTCCGGCAGCGTCTCCGGGCTGGTTGCCGGCCCGGCCGATCCGGCGCGTTTCTATGCGGTGAACGGCGACCTGATGGGGGTCAACAGCGGCCGGATCATCACCTTCGGCCAGGCGGCCTCCCAGTTGCACTCGGGGCAGACCTGGTACGAGGGCAGCCGCCCGGTGTGGATGATGGCCGGGCGCGATATCGTCAGCAGTGGCCGGACCTTCGGCGTCGAGGACCCGGTCAATGGCTCGACCTCCCAGGGCAACCTGTTCGTGCACAACAACCCCAGCGACATCTCCGTCGTCAGCGCCGGGCGCGACATCCTCTACAGCAACTTCAACGTCGCCGGCCCCGGCACCCTGGAACTGACCGCGGGGCGCAACATCCTCATGGAGGACAAGGTCAGCGTCACCAGCATCGGTGCCGTGGCGCCGGGGGACCGCCGGCCTGGGGCGAGCATCGTGATGCAGGCCGGGTTCGGCCCCAACGGTCCGGACTACCGGCGCTTCGTCGAGGCTTACTTGGACCCGGCCAACCTCGCCCAGCCGGGCGAAAGCCTGTCGGGCGCTAGGGTGGCCAAGACCTACGAGGGCGAACTGCTGGACTGGCTGGCCGAGCGCTTCGGCTTTGTCGGCGACAGCGCCCAGGCCCGGGCCTATTACGCGGCCCTGCCCGCGGAACAACAGCGGGTATTTGCCCGGAATGTGTATTTTGCCGAGCTCAAGGCCGCCGGCCGCGAGTACACCGAGGAAGGCGGCATGCGCCAGGGCAGTTATGCCCGTGGCCGTGCGGCGATTGCCGGGCTGTTCCCGAGCACCGACGTGGCGGGCAACCCGATCACCTACCAGGGCGATATCACCCTGTTCGGCGGTGCCGGGGTGCACACCGACTTTGGCGGCAACATCCAGATGCTGACCCCCGGCGGCAACCAGACCTTCGGCATCGAGGGCACGGCGCCACCGGCCTCGGCGGGGATCATCACCCAGGGCGCGGGGGACATCCAACTGTACTCCCTGGGCAGCATCCTGCTGGGCCAGAGCCGGATCATGACCACCTTCGGCGGCTCGATCATGGGCTGGTCGGCGGCGGGCGACATCAACGCCGGCCGCGGTTCCAAGACCACCGTGGTCTATACACCGCCCAAGCGGGTCTACGACAACTGGGGCAACGTCAGCCTGTCGCCGTCGGTGCCCAGCACCGGGGCGGGGATCGCCACTCTCAACCCGATACCCGAAGTGGCGGCCGGCGACATCGACCTGATCGCGCCCCTGGGCACCATCGATGCCGGCGAGGCGGGGATCCGGGTCTCGGGCAACGTCAACATCGCCGCTTTGCGGGTGGTCAACGCGGCGAACATCCAGACCCAGGGCAAGTCCAGCGGGGTGCCGGTCACGGCGGCGGTCAACACCGGCGCCATGACCTCGGCCAGCGCCGCCGGCTCCGCCGCGTCCCAGGCCGCGGAAGATGCCGCCCGCAACCAGCAGGCGGCGGCCAAGCAGGGCCGGGCGTCCATCGTCACCGTGGAAGTGCTGGGCTTTGGTAGCGAACCGGTGCAACGCCCCCGTGAAGACGCCAGCCGCGCCCCGGGCTACAACCCCGACAGCCCGGTGCAGGTGCTGGGCGCCGGGCCCTTGAGCGACCAGGCCCGAGCGCGCCTGACCGATGAGGAGCGCGGGCAACTGACGCTGTAGGTTCTCTCGTGGTAGCAAGGCTTGGGGGGCGATCGTCGATCGCCCCCTTTTTTTGGGAGCAGGGGAGGTGCTATTCCAGGAAGGAATGCAATGAATAAAAACAATGAATTTTAATTATCAAACCGCATGGCCTAGCCTGTCCCGATCCTTTGAATGGAGCCCTGCCATGACCTCATCCTCGGTAAACCCGGCTGAAAAATTCGACCGCTCGCGGGCCGACGAATACGCCCGCCAGAGCCGTATCGCCCTGGCGGGCTACGACGCCTGCCATGACCTTGCCGCCTGCATGTTGGCGGCCAGCCTGGGTGAGGGGCGTGCGGCCCACATCCTGGCCGTGGGGGCCGGTGGCACGGCCCAGGAGATTATCGCCATGGCTTCCCTGGAACCGGGCTGGCGCTTTACCGCTGTAGACCCCTCGGCACCGATGCTGGAGACAGCGCGCCAGCAGTTGCAGGCGCAGGGTTTGCTGGAGAGGACCGAAGTGCGTCTGGCCACGGTGGACGAACTGGCGGCGGACGAACCCTTCGACGGGGCCACGCTGATCGGCGTGCTGCACCATCTGCCCGGTGATGAAGCCAAGCGGCAATTGCTGCGGGCCATCGCCCGGCGCCTCAAGCCCGGCGCGCCGCTGATCGTCGCCGGCAATCACTACGCCTACGCCAGCCAGCCCCTGCTGCTGGCGGCCTGGGGGCAACGCTGGCGCCAGCAGGGCGCGACGGCGGATGAGGTACACGCCAAGCTGGGGAAAATCCTTCAGGGCGCCGACCCGCCCCATTCCGAGGCGGCGGTGCAACGGTTGCTCGAAGAGGGCGGTTTCAGCGCGGGAACACGTTTCTTCAGCAGCCTGTTCTGGGGCGCCTGGTTGAGCCGCAAGAGTCGCTGAGGGGCCGCTCGAACATGCCTGGCACGCCTTCAGGCCGGCAAGCTCCACAAGGTCATCACTCATGGAGGGTCGCCGCATGCCGGGTCAGCCCGCGAGGCTGGTATCGCCTTTGAGTATCTGCTGTACATGAGCAAGGTGCCGCCATTGGCGGTCTCGCCCCCCTGTCGGGCAGCCCAGGCGCGGATTGCCGAGCGCCTGGGCATCAATGATCACGCGCTGGTCCTGCTCCTGGCCTGTTCCAGGTTGGCCGCGCCCAGGCAGTAGAACAGCCCGCCGGCGACTATGAACGCTCCCAGCATGTAGAAGATCCAGTGCGCCGGGTGGCTGGCCAGGACCATGCCGCAGAGTATCGGGCCCAGGGCGCCGCCGAGGTTGGAGAGGTTCTGCGCGCCGTAATACAGGCCTCGCAGGTGTTCGGGGGCGATCAGGTCGATGAACATGTACTCGGCGGGAAACACGATGATTTCCCCCAGGGTGAACACCACCATCGACAGCACCCACAGCGCCAGGCTGGTGGCCAGGCCGAAGCCGCTGACCCCCAGCAGGAACAGGCCCAGCCCCAGCGTCAGCCAGCGGCTCAGGTGGCGCTGGGTAATCCTGCGGCCGATGGCGTATTGCAGGGCGATCACCAGCAGCGCATTGGTCGCCACCAGGGTGCTGATGATGCGATAGGTGGCCTCGGCCGAGGTGGTGACCACCAGGTACTGCGACAGGTACGCCGAGAACTGGCCAAAGACCACGGCGCTGAGCAGGCCGCCCAGGGTGAAGCACACCAGGCGGTAATCCCGTAGCAGCTGTTTGCCCAGGGCCGCGAAGGATAGCGGCGCTGGTGTCGGGCCGGCGGCGCTCAGCTGTCTGTCGCCCCAGCGCATATGGATCGCCAGGAACCCGGCGCCCAGGGCGGCGGAGATCAAGAACGGCAGGCTGATGTCCAGGCGCGCCAGCCCGGCGCCGAGGAACGGGCCCACGGCGTAGCCGATATTGGTCAGGGTGTATTTGATCGAGAAGGCTTCGCTGCGCTGTTCCACCGACAGGCGCTGGGCAAAGCCGGCCTTGATCGCGATGTCGATCACCGCATAGGCCAGGTTGACCAGCACCAGGCACAGGTAGAACAGCCACAGCTGGCGGGCACTGAAGGCGCCGATGAAGCCCAGGGTGAACAGCGCGCAGCAGGCCAGGATCAGCCGGTAGCTGGGCGTGCGGTCCACCAGGAAACCACCGTAGAGGCTCAGCAGCGAGCCGAGGATCATGCTGCTGCCGATCACCAGGCCGATGTCGCTCACTTGCAGGCCGAAAGCACTGCTCAGGTAGATCACCAGGTAGGGCAGGGTGATTGCCCGGGCCAGGGTCAGCACCAGGGTGCCGGCCAGCAGCAGGTTGATTGCTTTCGGGTAGCTTTTCAGGGTGCGCAGCATCCGTGCCTCATCGGTCTGTAACGGCGTTTTTGAGAATGGCAGCCAGCTTACTGGGGAATCTGGTTCTGTTTTATGATGTTTTTTACCCAGTGAATGGAATTCGATTCATGAATAAGAGGCGCCGATGTTTTCTTCCGAACGCTTGAAGGGGATCGATGTATTTGTCTGCGTGGCCGACTGCGGCAGCTTCAAGGCCGCCGCCGAACGGCTCAACCTTACGGCTTCCGCCGTCAGCAAGGCCATCGCCCGGCTGGAAGGGCGCCTGCAGGCGCGGCTGTTCCAGCGCACCACCCGCAGCCTGGCGCTGACCGACGCGGGCACGGCCTTCTACCGCACCTGCAGCGGGGTGCTGGCAGACCTGGAAGAGGCCGAGCTGGCGCTGAACGCGGAAAACTCCGAGCTGCGGGGGCGGGTGCGCATCGACCTGCCCGGGACCTTCGGCCGCTCCCAGGTGCTGGGCGCCGTCCTGCACTTTGCCCGCGAGCATCCGGGCTTGCAGCCGCACATCACCTTTTCCGATCCCGGTGTCGAGCCGCTTGAAGCCGGTGCGGACATCGCCGTGCGCCTTGGCGGCTCGGGGCAGTGGCCGGCGGCGTTGGGGCACCGCTGCCTGGGCCGCGAATGGCACCTGTTCTGCGCCTCGCCCGACTACCTGCGCAGCCATGGCGTGCCGCTGACCGACCAGGACCTTGAGCGCCATCAGTGCATTGCCTATGGCTGGGTGGATGGCCGGGTCAGCCCCTGGAACTTCGCCAGCGGCCGCCCGGGCGAGAGTGAGCGCCGGGTGATGTCCGCCAGTTGCGTGGTGGGCGATGGCGAGGGGCTGTTGATGGCGGTGCAGCAAGGCTACGGCATTGCGCAACTGCCTTCCTGGCTGGTCAAGCGCCAGTTGGAGGACGGAAGCTTGGTGGAGGTGCTGCCGCAATGGGCCAGCGAAGGGCAGGCGATCCATCTGCTGTGGCTGAAAAGCCGGCAGGGGTTGCCCAAGGTCAGTGCATTGCTGGAGATGCTGGAACGGAATCTGCGGGGATAACGATGAGAAAAAATGGCAGGGGCGGCTGGATTCGAACCAACGCATGGCAGGATCAAAACCTGCTGCCTTACCGCTTGGCGACGCCCCTGTAGCTGTTGCGACGTTACTTGCCTGAACTGCCGGCCCGGGGAGGGCCGCTGCAAGAACGGGCGCAAATTTATCAACTTATCGGCGGGCTGGGAAGCCCCCTGGTGAAAAAAATGAGTTTGAAAACAGCTGCTTAGTCTTTTTCAGGGCGATTTTATCCGTCCCGGGGTTCAAGGGACCAGGTAGCCGGGCTGTGAATCCTTCAGCGGCCGGGCCATGTCCAGTGCGCGGCGGATGGCCCGCAACTCCGCCCCTTCAAGGGCGCGCCGGCCAAATTGATAGTCGTCGCCCCCCGGGCCCAGGTGCACCGAAAGCAGCCCGAACAGCTGCTCGCCCACTGCTTCGATGAACATTTCCATATAGCTTTCGTAACGGCCGTAGGCGCACAGGTAGATCAGCCCCTGGACCTCGGCGCGCTCGCACTCGTGAATGTCATCCCAGGTCAGGCAACTGCCCTGTTCGCCACTGATCAGCGGCAGGTGCCAGGCGTTCGGTACGAGCGGTTGGGCGCGCAGGGCCTCCGGTAGCGGCTGGCAGGACAGCACCTGGAAGCGGTACCTGAGCCTGCCGTGGTGGTTGGCATGCCGTGGCGCGGGCGGCTCGGCGGCCGGGCCGGTGATCCGCACGTGCAGCAGGTGGCTCAGGGCGATTTCCGAGGGTTGCTCGTTCCAGCCATTGAGGTCCGCCAGCGGCGGGCACCAGATCAGTTGCAGGGTTTCACCGAGCACGATGCCGTCCTGGCGTTGGAAGAAGGCTGAGCTTTGCTCGCCCACCACTGGCAGCAGGTCGCGCAGCTGCAAGGTCGGCGCGCCGTAGTCGATGCCCAGGTCGGTGGACCAGAACAGGGGGGTGCAGGTTCTCAGGGTTGCCGGCATGGACGCGAGCCTGTGATGGGGAGGGGGAGGATTCTTCGGTAACTGGCGCCGGATGTCACCTCTGTCTGACTCAATCGGCTACATCCGCTGGCTCAATGTGACCGTGACAGCCCGCTGCCGCGCACTAGTATAGGGAGCCTTGGGCAAGACCTATAAGAACAGCAGAAGGACACACACGCATGCGACGCTGGAACGGCTGGGGGGATGCATCCACGGTGGTCGAATTGCCGGCCCAGGGCGCGGGGTTTCTCGCCGAGCGCCTGGGGCCGGGACGCAGGTTGCCGGAGGCGACCCTGGAGCAGGCCCTGGCCCGGGTGCCGGCATCGCGCCTGCAAGCCCATGACTTGTACAGCATCAGCGCCGAGGACCGGCTGCTGCACGCCCGCGGCCAGAGCCTGGCGGACTGGCTGGCGCTGCGCGAGGGCGAGCTGGGGGCCTACCCGGACGCCGTGGCGTTCCCGGAAACCGCCGAACAGATCCGCCAGCTGCTGGCCCTGGCCGAGGACCGCGACCTGTGCCTGATTCCCTACGGCGGGGGCACTTCGGTGGCCGGGCACATCAACCCCGGCTGGTCCGAGCGGCCGGTGCTGACGGTGTCCCTGGCGCGCATGAGCCGCCTGCTGGACCTGGACGAAGACAGCCTGCTGGCGACCTTCGGTCCCGGGGCCAGTGGCCCTCAGGTGGAAAGCCAGCTGCGGGCCCGGGGCTACACCCTGGGGCACTTTCCCCAGTCCTGGGAACTGTCGACCCTGGGCGGCTGGGTCGCCAGCCGTTCCAGCGGCCAGCAGTCGTTGCGCTACGGGCGCATCGAGCAGCTGTTCGCCGGCGGCACCTTGGAAACCTTTGCCGGGCCAATGCCCATCGCCACCTTTCCGGCGTCCGCCGCCGGGCCGGACCTGCGCGAGGTGGTGCTGGGCAGCGAAGGGCGCTTCGGGATCATTTCCGAGGTCAAGGTGCGGGTCAGCCGCCTGCCCGATGACGAACGTTTCTACGGGGTGTTCCTGCCCGACTGGCAGCAGGCCCTGCAGGCGGTGCGCGCCCTGGCCCAGGCCCGGGTGCCGCTGTCGATGCTGCGCCTGTCCAATGCCCTGGAGACCGAAACCCAGCTGGCCCTGGCCGGCCACCCGACGCAGATCGCCTGGCTGGAAAAGTACCTGGCCTTGCGCGGCGCCGGGGCGGGCAAGTGCCTGTTGACCTTCGGCGTGACCGGCAACCGCCGGCAGAATGCCCTGTCCCTGCGCCAGGCGCGCCAGCACCTGAAGGCTTTCGGCGGGGTGTTCACCGGCACCCTGCTGGGCAAGAAATGGGCGCAGAACCGCTTTCGCTTTCCCTACCTGCGCGAAAGCCTGTGGAACGCCGGCTACCTGGTGGACACCCTGGAGACCGCCACTGACTGGAGCAATGTCGACCGCCTGCTGCAACGCATCGAGCAGAGCCTGCGTGACGGCCTGGCCGCTGAGGGCGAGCAGGTGCATGTGTTCACCCACCTGTCCCATGTCTATGGCGAAGGGTCGAGCATCTACACCACCTACGTGTTCCGCCCGGATGCCCAGTACCCGGCGACCCTGGCCCGTTGGCAGGCGCTCAAGCACGCTGCTAGCCAGACCATCGTCAACCACCGCGGCACCATCAGCCACCAGCACGGCGTGGGCAAGGACCATGCGCCGTACCTGCTGCGGGAGAAGGGCCCGCTGGCCATCGATGCGCTGCAGGCCCTGAGCCGCCACTTCGACCCGGCCGGGCGCCTCAACCCCGGCACCCTGCTGGAGCCGTGAACCATGAGCCAGGACTGGAATGCCCAATGGCGCCAACAGGCGCTGCCCGGGCTGGCGGCGCAAGCCTGGGACCTGATCGTGATCGGCGGCGGCATCAGCGGCGCCGGCATCCTGCGCGAAGCGGCGCGGCGCGGCTGGCGCTGCCTGCTGCTGGAACAGCGAGACTTTGCCTGGGGCACCTCCAGCCGCTCCTCGAAGATGGTCCATGGCGGCTTGCGCTATATCGCCAAGGGCCAGTGGCGCCTGACCCGGGATTCGGTGCGCGAGCGCCAGCGCCTGTTGCAGGAGGCCCCGGGGCTGGTGGAGCCCATGAGCTTCCTGATGCCCCATTACCGCGGCAAGTTTCCCGGGCCCAGGGTGTTCGGCGGCCTGCTGAGTGTGTATGACGCCCTGGCCGGGCGGCGCAATCATCGCTTTCACGATGCCCGGCAGCTGGCTTTCCTGGCCCCCGGGGTCAAGGAGCCGGGGCTGTTGGGGGGGACCAGTTTTCTCGACGCCCTGACCGACGATGCGCGGCTGGTGATGCGGGTGCTGGCCGAGGCCCGGGCCGATGGCGCCCAAGTGTTCAACGGCGTTCGGGTCACCCGCCTTTTGCGCGAGAACGGGCGGGTCTGCGGGGTGCAGATCGAGGACAGCGAAGGCGGGCAGCCGCAGCAGGTGCGCTGCGCGGCCCTGGCGGTCGCTACCGGCGCCTGGGCCGAGCGCCTGCGCCCGGCGGACCGCGTGCGCCAGCTGCGGCCCTTGCGCGGCAGCCATCTGCTGCTGCCGGGCTGGCGCTTGCCGGTGGCCCAGGCCTTCAGCTTCATGCATGCCGAGGATGGCCGGCCGGTGTTCGTCTTCCCCTGGGAGGGCGCCACCGTGGTCGGCACCACCGACCTGGATCACCGCGATGACCTGGACCAGAGCGCCAGCATCAGCCAGGAAGAGCTTGAGTACCTGCTGGCCGCCTGCGCCCAGCAGTTTCCCCAGGCCCTGATCACTGCCGGCGACGTGCTGTCGACCTGGGCCGGGGTGCGCCCGGTGGTGGCCAGCAGCGACGGCCAGCAGGGCAAGCCTTCCAATGAAACCCGCGAGCATGTGCTGTGGCAGGAACCCGGCTGCGTGACCCTGGCCGGCGGCAAGCTCACCACCTTCCGGCCCCAGGCCATCGAAGTGCTGCAGGCCTGCGGAGCGATGCTCGGGCGTGAAGTGGTGGACGACGGCGCCCCGGTCTTCACGCCTGTGGCGCCCCTGGAGATCCCCGGCCTGAGCGGCGCCCAGGTGCGGCGCCTGGCTGGCCGCCACGGCCGCCATCTGCCGCGGCTGGCGCAGTGGGTGGCGACCCTGGGCGGCGATTGCGTCGGCGCCAGCGACACCCTGTGGGCCGAGCTGGCGTTTGCCGCCGAGGCGGAAATGGTCCTGCACCTGGACGACCTGCTGCTGCGCCGTACCCGCATCGGCCTGCTGCTGGCCGAGGGCGCCGCCCAGTACCTGCCGGCCATCCGCCGCCTGTGCCAGCCGCAGCTGGGCTGGGACGACGAGCGCTGGCAGGCCGAGGAACAGCGCTACCGGGCCCTGTGGCAACGCCATCACAGCCTGCCGCCACTCGCCTAACGATGCTCAACCAAGAGAGCCCCATGGATAACCACAACAACAATAAGCAGGACTACCTGCTGGCCATCGATAACGGCACCCAGAGCGTTCGTGCGCTGCTGTTCGACCTCAAAGGCAACCTGCTGGGCAAGGGCAAGGTGGAGCTTGAAGCCTATTTTTCCAGCCGGCCCGGCTGGGCCGAACAGCACCCGGACTACTACTGGGCCAAGCTCGGCGAAGCCTGCCAACTGCTCTGGCAGCAGACCGGCATCGACCGTTCGCAGATCCGCGGCGTGTCCCTGACCACCCAGCGCGGCACCCTGATCAACGTCGATGCCCAGGGCCGCGCGCTGCGCCCGGCGATCCTCTGGCTCGACCAGCGCCAGGCCGAGGTCGAAGGCAAGATCAAGGGGCCCTGGGGCTGGTTGTTCAAGTTGATCGGCGCCGAGGCCACGGTGGATTATTTTCGCGCCCAGGCCGAGGCCAACTGGGTGGCTCAGGAACAGCCCGAGGTGTGGGCCGCCACCGACAAGTTCCTGTTGCTCTCGGGCTTTCTCACCCATCGCCTGACCGGCAATTTCGTCGACTCGGTGGGCTGCTGCGTGGCCTACCTGCCGTTCGACTACAAACGCCTGCGCTGGGCCGCCCCCAGTGACTGGAAGTGGCAGGCCCTGGCGGTGCGCCAGGAGCAGTTGCCGACCCTGCTCAAGCCCGGGGAAACCCTGGGCCGGATCACCGCCGAGGCCAGCCGCCATACCGGCATACCCGAAGGCTTGCCGCTGATTGCCGCGGGTGCCGACAAGGCCTGCGAAGTGCTGGGCTCGGGCGTCCAGGACTCCACCACCGCCTGCCTGTCCTACGGCACCACGGCCACCATCACCACCACCCGTTCGCGCTACCTGGAGGTAGTGCCTTTGATACCGCCGTACCCGGCGGCGGTGCCGGACCACTACAACTGCGAGGTGATGATCTTTCGCGGCTACTGGATGGTCAGCTGGTTCAAGCAGCAGTTCGGCCTGCGCGAAGTGCAGCAGGCGGCGGAGCAGGGGCTGGAGCCGGAGCAGCTGTTCGACGCCCTGGTCCAGGCGGTGCCGCCCGGGTCCATGGGCCTGACCCTGCAACCCTACTGGTCGCCGGGCATCCGCGAGCCGGGCATGGAAGCCAAGGGGGCGATGATCGGCTTTGGCGACGTGCACACCCGGGCGCACATCTACCGGGCCATTCTCGAAGGCCTGGCTTATGCCCTGCGCCAGGGCATGGAGCGCATCGAAAAGCGCTCCAGGCTGAAGATCAGCCGCCTGCGGGTGGCCGGCGGCGGCTCCCAGAGCGACGCGGCCATGCAACTGACGGCGGACATCTTCGGCCTGCCGGTGGAGCGGCCCCATGTCTATGAAGCCTCGGGGCTGGGTGCGGTGATCGCCTGCGCGGTGGGCCTGGGGCTGTACCCGGACTTCGCCACGGCCATCAGCGCCATGACCCGGGTTGGCGCAGTGTTCGAGCCCCAGCCCCAGGCGCAGCAGATGTACCAGCGGCTGTACAGCGAGGTCTACCTGCGCATGTACCGCCAGCTCAAGCCGCTGTACCAGAGCATTCGCGAGATTACCGGTTACCCGGCTTAGCGAAAGCGCCGGCCAGCGGCCGGCAGGGGGGCGAACCTCTGCGGGATAAAAAGTTCTTCCAGGCGCCAGGGCTGATCTATCGTGATCAAGGGGCAGGGCCCCTTCGACCCCCCACGCCTGCGAGACGAGCATGAACCGCCAGGAAGCGCTGAACATCCTGTGGAAGCGACTGTTCCTCATCTTTGTGCTGCTATTGGCGGCATCCCTGGTGTCGGTGGCCATGGCCGATGGCTACACCATTCCCTCGGTGGTGTTCATTGCCGGCAACATCGGCGGCTATGTCGGTTTTCACCGCCAGCTGTCCAGCCTCAGCGAGGAGGAAATCATCGGGCTGTGCAGTTCCTGGTTCAGCCTGGTGCTGCCGTCATTCATCGGCGGCATCCTCGCGGGGCTGCTGTATATCCTGTTCATTTCCGGGGTGGTGCAAGGGGAGCTGTTTCCAAAGATCGTCGCCGATGAAACCTGTCGCTACAGCGAGAACAGCTTCTATGTGATCTTCTGCCAGCACGCCGGTGGCTATGCCGCCTACGCCAAGCTATTGTTCTGGTCCTTTGTCGCGGGGTTCAACCAGAACTACGTGGTGGACCTGATCGACAACATCAAGGGCAGCCAGAAGACGGAGAATCAGCCATGAGTGAACAGAGCAAAGGGCCGGCGTCGTACTTCCCCTCCATTGAAAAGCACTACGGCCAGCCCATCGGGCACTGGCTGGAGCTGCTGGCAACGGTCGACGGCAAAAAGCATATGGAGCTGGTGGCCTGGCTCAAGACCGAACACGGCATGGGCCATGGCCACGCCAATGCCCTGGTGGCGCACTTCCTGGCGGCCAGCAAGGGCCGCTAGTCCCCGGGGCGCCATTCTTCGCCAGTGAAAGCCTGACTGCCGACATCCGCTTTCCTGGCGAAAAAAGCCAAATTCCCCTGTGTTCTCTTCGTTCTTTCCTACGTCGCACCTTGCATTGCCCTCTTTCTGCCTGTCGGAGTTTTCTCGATGTCTTCGCCAAAATCCTTGCCCACGGCCCTGTTGGGCCTGGCCCTGGCCTGCCCGGCATTTGCCGAAACCCGTGCCGTGGAGCTGGCTCCGGCGCAGGTCCTGGGGCAGGAACAGGGCGGTGAGGGGCAGCCGGCGCAGGAGGCCGCGGCGCGGCTGGCCCAGGTGCCCGGCGGCACCAATGTGGTGGACATGCGCCGCCCGCTGCAGGGCCGGGTGGCCAGCAACCAGGATGTGCTGGCCTACCAGCCCGGGGTCTATGCCCAGTCGGCGGGCAACGAAGGGGTGAAGATCTCGATCCGCGGCTCGGGCATCAACCGCGCGCCGGGTGCCCATGCCTCGGGGCTGTATACGATGCTCGACGGCCTGCCCCTGACCGGCCCCGGTGGCACGCCCTATGAATTGCTGGAGCCCTTGTGGGTCGACCACGTGGAAGTGCTGCGCGGCGCCAACGGGTTCGACCGTGGCGCCCTGGCCCTGGGTGGCGCCATCGATTACGTCAGCCACACCGGCTATGACGCACCGCTGTTGCAGGTACGCTACGCCACCGGTAGCCACGGTTATCAGCAGCGTCAGGTCAGTTCCGGGCAAGTGCTGGGGGATTTCGACTATTACGTGTCACTGACCGACTCCAATGCCGACGGCTACCAGGATCACACCCGCAGCCAGAGCAAGGGGCTGATCGGCAACTTCGGCTACCGCTTCAACCCGAACCTGGAAACCCGCTTCTACCTGCGCTACCGCGAGACCGACAACGATCTGGCCGGGCGCGTGACCAAGCGCTCCATCGAACACGACCCGCGGGCGGCCAACCCGGCCTACGTCAGCCGCGACGACCGGCGCAAGCAGCCGGGCAGTACCTTTGTCGGCAACAAGACCACCTATTACCTGGACGACGATTCGAGTATCCAGGCCGGGCTGGTGTACCACGACTACCCCATGGACCTGCGCGAAGGCCCCAACCGCCTGAAGGTGGCCTACAGCGACGTCAGCGGCACCCTGGACTACAAGCGCCGCGACAGCCTCTGGGGCCTGGAAAGCCGCAGCACCCTGGGCCTGCGGGTGACCAAGCACCTGCCCAATGACGGTGCCAGCGAGTTCGTGCGCATTCCCACCGGCAATACCGCGAACTACGCGCCGGGCACGCGGATCCGCAACTTCACTTACCAGGGCTCGGACACCGTCCTGCACGTTGGCAATGACCTAGAGATCGCCGACGACCTGTGGCTGACCACCGGGCTGGCGGCCATCTACACCCGCCGCGAAAGCGCGGTGACCTACCCCGAGGGCGGCGGCAAGACCAGCCTTGGCGACTGGGACTACGCGCCGCGCCTGGGCCTGCGCTACCAACTGAACCCGGATCTGCAACTGTTCGCCAACCTCAGCCGCTCGGTGGAAGCGCCACACCCCTGGTCGCTGATCTACAGCGCCAATCAGCGTTTTCCGGCCGGCAGCGGCGTCGCCACCGGCGCCCAACGCGACCCGGTCAAGCTGCGCAATCAGACCGCTACCACCCTGGAACTGGGCGGGCGCGGCGACAGCAGCCTGGGCCAGTGGAGCCTGGCCTGGTACTACGCCCAGGTGCGCCACGAACTGCTTTCGGTGCTGCCGGATGCCAACGCCACCACGCCTTACGAACTCAACGCCAGCCCCACCGTGCACCAGGGCGTGGAAGCCAGCCTGCAGAGCGAGCTGTGGTCGCGCCCGGGCGTCGGCCGCCTGAGCTTGCGCCAGGCCTATACCTTCAGTGATTTCCACTACCGCGACGATCAGCGTTTCGCCGACAACCGCCTGCCGGGCCTGCCCATGCACTACTACCAGGGCGAGCTGCGCTACGACTGGCCCCTGGGCTTCTTCGCCGCGGTCAATACCCAGCTGGTGTCCAAGGTGGCGGTGGATTACGCCAACAGCTACTACGCCGATCCCTATGCGCTGTTCGGCGCCACCCTGGGCTACAACGCGCCGAAGAACGACTGGCAGACCTGGGTCGATGTGCGCAACCTGACCGACAAGCGCTACGCCGCTACCGTGACCCCGGGCTATGACGACAAGGGGCTGGACGCGGCGCGTTCAACGCCGGGGGAGGGGCTGGGGGTGTACCTGGGGGTGTCCTGGAGCCTGCGCTGAAAGCAGGGCCGCGAGCGAGCCGACACCCGCCAATGAAAGTGCCCGCAGCAGCGGGCACCTGGTTCATGCCGGGCGGTGTCAGCCCGGGCGGCAGTGATTTACCACTGGCCCGAGAACACGCAGGTCAGCGCTTCGATGGCGCTGAACTTCCACAGCGAGTCGCCGCAGTCGCTGGCAAAGGCGTGGGCGTTGGAGGCGGTGAGGGCCAGGGCGATGGCCGAGGCATAGACGATTTTCTTGAGCGACATGGGAAAACTCCTTGTTATGAATCCGCACGTTCTTGTAGGCGCCGTCCTGAAGGGGGGGCTGCTGCGGACTATAGGCCCGTGCTGCCCCCGGCACTATTAGCCCGAATGTGCTAATGGCCCATGCGCATCACTGTGCCGCCCGGCCCAGGCTCAGTTGCGAAAATACAGCTCGTCCAGCTGCCGCCGGCGTATCACCAGGTACTCCTCCCAGACCTTGGGGAAATCCTCGTCCCGGGTCAGGGGGAAGGTCAGGTAGTAAGTCCGACCGCTGACACTGATGTACTCCCGCACCCGCTTGTACGCCGGCTGTTCCAGCAGCGAGATGTATTCGTCATAGGCGTAGTGGTAGTGGGAAATCGTCACCCGATGGGGCGCGATCATGCAGCGGGAGAAGTCGATCACCCAGCCATGGCTCATGTCGCTGCCCAGGTAGCCGTAGACCCCATCCTCGGAGAGGCTGATGGCTTTTCGTGCCTGTACCCCATCCTCATCGTTGACCAGCACGATCTGGCTTTCGAAATAGCGGATGGCCTGTTGCTCGGG
>NZ_VYKE01000628.1:0-284 GCF_032424515.1 Pseudomonas sp. JV245A | reverse complement strand
AACGCCAACTGCGCCAGCGCATCGCCGCGCACCTGGCACGGGTGCCCCTGACCTGGTTCGGCCAGCAGCGGGAGACCGCCGAACGGGCCTTGCTGGATGATGTCGGCGCCCTGCACCAGTTGGTGGCGCACCTGCCCAACAACCTGGTGGCGGCGCTGGTGGTGCCCCTGGCTAGCCTGGTCTACCTGCTCACGGTGAGCCTGCCCATGACCCTGGTGGTGCTGCTGCCGCCATTGCTGGCGCTGTGGCGCTTGCGGGTCATGCGCACCCCGGCCTATCAGGCC
>NZ_VYKE01000627.1:0-290 GCF_032424515.1 Pseudomonas sp. JV245A | reverse complement strand
GCGCCCGCGGCCTGACCCAGCAGAACAACGAGATCGAACAGGCCGCCACCGCGGTCAATGAAATGACCAGCGCCGTGGAAGAAGTGGCGCGCAATGCGGTGAGCACCTCCGAAGCCTCGAAGAGCGCCACCACTTCCGCCGGCGACGGCCGCGACCTGGTGCGCGAAACCGTGTCGGCCATCGAGCGCATGAGCTCCGACGTGCAAGGCACCGCCAGCCTGATCGGCGACCTGGCCAACGAGTCCCGGGACATCGGCAAGGTGCTGGACGTGATTCGCGGCCTGGCCGAC
>NZ_VYKE01000626.1:0-290 GCF_032424515.1 Pseudomonas sp. JV245A | reverse complement strand
GGACCTGGGCTGCGGCTATGGCTGGTTCAGCCGCTGGGCCAGCGAGCACGGTGCCCGCCAAGTAGTCGGCCTGGACGTTTCGCAGAAGATGCTGGCCACCGCCCGCGCCACCACCTCGGCACCCAATGTGCAGTATCAGCAAGAGGACCTGGAGCAACTGCGCCTGCCCGCCTGCAGCTTCGACCTGGCCTATAGCTCACTGGCCCTGCACTACATAAAGGATTTGCCCGGCCTGTTCGCCCAGGTCTATGCGGCCCTGGTACCGGGGGCGCGCCTGGTGTTCTCCATCG
>NZ_VYKE01000625.1:0-292 GCF_032424515.1 Pseudomonas sp. JV245A | reverse complement strand
ACCTGCAGCGCATCCGTGCGGCCTTCCAGCCGAACCTGTTCTTCAACGCCTACGGCCCCACCGAAACCGTGGTCATGCCCCTGGCCAGCCTGGCGCCGCAGCAGTTGGCCGAAGGCGTGGCCAGCGTTCCCATCGGCAGCATCGTCGGGGCCCGGGTGGCTTACATTCTCGATGCCGATCTGGCGCTGGTGCCCCAAGGGGCGACCGGTGAGCTGTATGTCGGCGGCGCCGGTCTGGCCCAGGGTTATCACCGTCGTCCGGGGATGAGTGCCGAGCGTTTTGTCGCCGATCC
>NZ_VYKE01000624.1:0-295 GCF_032424515.1 Pseudomonas sp. JV245A | reverse complement strand
TAGATGCGCATCTGCCGGCCGAAGGTGGCCAGTACGTCGGCCTCGCGACCGGCATAGCCGAACTTCTGGAAGTATTCGGCGGTGGCCAGGGCGAAGGCATCGGTGTGGGAAATGCCGAGGAAATAATCGTATTCACATTCAGTGCTGGAGCCGATGTATTCGGCGTAGTTGAAGTGATCGGTCATCTTCTCGAAGCCGCCGCACAGGACGATGTCGTACTCCCCGGACGCCACCATCTGGTGGCCCATCTGGAACGACACCGAGCTGCTGGTGCAGTTGGCGGTGCTCATGAAGG
>NZ_VYKE01000623.1:0-298 GCF_032424515.1 Pseudomonas sp. JV245A | reverse complement strand
CGCACAGAACACCCCCACCGCCACCCGCTATGGCCAGCCGATTCCATCCCTGGAAGCGTTGAAGAACAGCGAGGCCTGCGGCTCGATGCTGGCCTGGGGCGAAGCCAGTGGCTGCGCGATCCTGGTGGCCGAACACCTAGCCCACAAGTACACCGATAAACCGGTGTTCGTACGCGGTTGCGCCTATACCGGGGTCTCCCACTATTTCGGTACGCGCTTTCACAACCCGACCCTGCATCATCCGGGCCTGCCCAAGGATGTGGGCATGGCGGTTTCGGCCAACTCCATCGCCTGTGCG
>NZ_VYKE01000622.1:0-299 GCF_032424515.1 Pseudomonas sp. JV245A | reverse complement strand
GCCGATCAGGCGGCCAAGGCGCCGGATGCACCAGCGGTGTTCTTCGCCGAGCAGCGCCTGAGCTATCGCGAGCTGGATACTCAAGCCAACCAGCTGGCGCACAAGTTGATCGAACTGGGCGTTGGCCCGGAAGTGCGGGTGGCGATTGCTATGCCGCGTTGCGCGGAAATCATGGTGGCCTTCCTGGCCGTGCTCAAGGCTGGTGGGGTTTATGTGCCGCTGGATATCGAGTACCCCCAGGACCGCCTGCGCTACATGATGCAAGACAGCGGCGCGTGGCTGCTGCTGACCCAGAGCCA
>NZ_VYKE01000621.1:0-299 GCF_032424515.1 Pseudomonas sp. JV245A | reverse complement strand
ACGCTTCGAGGAACAGCAGGTAGGCCGGAACCATGTAGTCCGGCACGTGTTCCTTGAGTGCCGTCTTGAGGCTTTCGCGCAAGGCGGCCTGGGCCTCGACGGTCGGGGTGGCCTCGCTCGGCACGATATAGGCCACCAGTTGCTGGCCGTTCTCGCCGTCATGGGCCAGGACGAAGGCTTCACGCACCGCCGCCTGCTGCACCAGCCGCGCCTCGATTTCCCCCAGCTCGATACGGAAACCGCGGATCTTCACCTGATGGTCGATACGGCCGATGTACTCGATCACCCCATCGGCGCGG
>NZ_VYKE01000620.1:0-300 GCF_032424515.1 Pseudomonas sp. JV245A | reverse complement strand
CGCGGCATCGACCGCGTTCCCTTCTTAGCTTCGACCCGTGGCCGAAGAACCTCGAAAGCGCAAGGCTACGCAGAGCCAGGGGGACGGTCAATCGACAATGCGCCCGTAGCAGCCGGCTTGCCGGCGAAAGAGCCATTGAACCTTGCACGAGCACGGCGCACACCTGCGCAGCGGTCACGGCAATTGACGCCCCTGCCCCGCCCATGATCTCCTACACACCTTGTTACGGGTGCCCTTTACAGGGTGAAACGGGAAACCGGTGAATCACGTGCTTAACTAAAAAGCCGTGGCCAGTCCGGT
>NZ_VYKE01000619.1:0-304 GCF_032424515.1 Pseudomonas sp. JV245A | reverse complement strand
TTACCCGGGCCAGGCGGGCAACGGTCTGCACGTTCACATTTCGGTTCTGGACAAAGATGGCAAGAACATCTTCGCCAGCGAGGATCCCGAGCAGAACGCCGCACTGCGTCACGCGATCGGCGGTGTGCTCGAGACCCTACCGGCGCAGATGGCCTTCCTCTGCCCGAACGTCAACTCCTATCGCCGTTTCGGCGCGCAGTTCTATGTGCCGAACTCGCCGAGCTGGGGCCTGGACAACCGTACCGTGGCCATTCGCGTCCCCACCGGCTCGGCCGATGCAGTGCGCATCGAACACCGGGTCGCC
>NZ_VYKE01000062.1:0-31789 GCF_032424515.1 Pseudomonas sp. JV245A | reverse complement strand
CGGGAGCACGCTCGCTCGCCACAATATGCCCGGCGGCTGGTGCTTACTCCGGGTCTTTCTTCATCAACCCGGCCAGGGCGGCGAACGGGTTGTGGGTCGCCTTGGCGACTTTCGGGGTGCTCAGGGAGCCTTCGCCGAAGTACTGCTGGTCGGTGTAGCGCGAGTGCTCGTTATCGTGGCAGTACAGGCACAAGAGTTCCCAGTTGGAACCGTCCTGGGGGTTGTTGTCGTGGTTGTGATCGCGGTGGTGCACGGTCAACTCGCTCAGGCGCTTGCCGGAGAACTCCCGGGCGCAGCGGCCGCAGACATGGGGGTACATCTTCAGTGCCTTGTCGCGGTAGCCCATTTCCCGGTCGCGCTGGGCGTCGGCAAGGATACGGTCCAGCTTGGCGGTGTTGGACGGGGGAGTGGACGAACTCATGGGTTCACCTTTGTAGAAGGACTAATGACGGTAATGGACAAAGTTTAGCTCAGGCCTTGAGCTTCTCGGCAATCCAGATGGTGTGCCGGGTGCCGCGATTGCCATGGGCGAAGACCTGCACTTCCTCGGCCTTGAAGCCGGCCTTGCGCAGGCGCTCGGAGAACTGCCGGTCGGCGCTGGCCGACCACACCGCAAGAATGCCCTTGGGCCGCAGGGCCCGGGCGCAGGCGGCCAGGCCGGCGCTGGAGTAGAGCCAGCTGTTGGCTTTCTGGGTCAGGCCTTCGGGGCCGTTGTCGACGTCGAGCATGATCGCGTCGAAGCCCTGGGGCTCGGCCTGCAGGACCTTGGCCACGTCTTCCAGGCGGATCACCGTGCGCGGGTCCAGCAGCGGCCGGCCGGACTTTTCGCCGAGCGGGCCACGGTTCCATTCCACCACCCCGGGCACCAGCTCGGCGACCACCACCTCGGCGCTCTGGCCCAGGTGCTTGAGAGCAGCGGCCAGGGTGAAGCCCATGCCCAGGCCGCCGATCAGCACCCGTGAGTTCGGGCGCCCGGCGACCTTGCTGCAAGGGATCTGCGCCAGGGCGTCCTCGGAACCGTGCATGCGTGTGTTCATCAACTGGCCGCCGTCGCCGCCCTGGATCTTGATGACGAAATCCTCACCGTATTCGAACAGGCACAAGGCACCGCCGTTTTCAGGAATCGCAGTAGTGTCCAGCAGTACGAAACGTTTCATGGAGATCTCATTGAGGAAGGCAAAACGCCCCGGTTGGGAGTAGCCTGACGCCAGACAATAGCAATGGAGCCATTGATGAAGCGCACTATTCTAACGGTGATTGCCCAAGCGGCGCTCGCCCTCACCGCAGCCCTGGCGCTTGGTGCCGGCCCGGCTTTGGCCGACGAGCCGCAAAGCGCCCCGGTGGTGACCCCGGCGCCGACCCTCGGCACCCCGGGCACCGCGACCCCTACGCCTTATCCGCAAGTCACCCCGCCCAGCACGCCGAAAGCCGGCAGCAGTGGCAGCGCGCCCCTGCTGCCGCCGATCGACATGCCCAAGCCGCCCAAGGACCAGACCCTGCCCGGGCTGGAGCAGAACGACAGCAAACCCAAGGTTCAGGGTTGATGGATGTAGCGGGCGAGGGTACCCCGGGGCTCAGATTTGCTGCGCGAGCAACTGGCCGTCGGCCATGCGCAGCCGCTTTGACAGCGACACGGCCAGGGCGCGGATGATCTTGGCGGCGATCTTTGGCGCATCGTTGAGCATCTTCTCCAGGGAGTCCTTGCCCAGGTTGAGCAACTGGCAATGGCTGGCGGCCACGCAGGTAGCCGAACGTCGCTCGCCATCGAGCACCGCCATTTCGCCAAAGGCCCGGCCGCTGCGCAGGGTAGCGATGGTCAGGGGCTGGCCGTCGTGGTTGCGCTTTTGCACAGCTACCTGGCCGCTGTGGATGATGCACATGAAGCTGCCGGCATCGCCCTCATGAAAGATCGCTTCGCCCTCGGCGATGCTGCTGATGCTGAAGTAGCCGGCCGCAGCGATGAAGTCGGCGGGCAACAACTGGTCGAACAGGCCGCAGTCCATCAGCCAGTCGCGGATCTCGTTGTTCAGTAAGGTGGGTTCGGACATGGGATCACGGTCTTTTTCTTGTGTCTGTTGCACGGGCGCAGGCCCGGTCCGGCGGTTGCCGGCGGCGTTCTGGGTTAAGACAGGTACGCCGCCGGGAGTTCCTCAGGCCAGGCCCAGAATGTTCAGGATAAAGGCGTATTCGAGGGCTACGTCACGTAATCCCTGGTAACGCCCGCTCATGCCGCCATGGCCGGCCCCCAGTTCGGTCTTGAGCAGCAGCGGGTTGCCGTCGGTCCTGGTGGCCCGCAACCTGGCCACCCATTTGGCCGCTTCCCAGTACTGCACGCGGCTGTCGTTGTAGCCAGCGATCACCAGGAGCGCAGGGTAGGCCTGGGCGCGCACGTTCTCGTAGGGCGCGTAGGCCTTGATCCGTGCGTAGACCTCGGGCTCCTCGGGGTTGCCCCATTCGTCGTATTCGGTGACGGTCAGCGGCAGCTCCGGGTCGAGCATGGTGTTGAGCACATCGACGAAGGGCACTTCGGCGATGGCGACCTTGAACAGCTCGGGGCGCTGGTTGAGTACCGCGCCGATCAGCAGGCCGCCGGCGCTGCCGCCACTGATGGCCAACTGCTGGGCGCTGGTCAGGCCCTGGGCGATCAGGTGTTCGGCGCAGGCGATGAAGTCGCTGAAGGTGTTCTGCTTGTGTTCCTGCTTGCCGGCGCGGTACCAGGCCTCACCCAGCTCGCCGCCGCCGCGCACGTGGGCGATGGCAAAGGCCACGCCGCGATCGAGCAGGCTCAGGCGGGCGTGGGAGAACCAGGGGTCCAGGCTTTCGCCGTAGGCACCGTAGCCGTAGAGGTACAGCGGCGTCGGCTGGCCCAGGCAGTCGCGCTTGACCACCAGGCTGATGGGCACTTGGGTGCCGTCGGCGGCGGTGGCCCAGAGGCGCTGGCTGACGTAGGCCTCGGGGTCGAACGGGCCCAGTACCGGGGTTTCCTTCAGCACCTGCTGCTGGCCGTCGGCCAGTTGCAGCTGGCGCACCTGGGCCGGGCGGTTCAGGGCCTCGTAGCGCAGGCGGATGCGCTCGCTGGAAAACTCCAGGCTGTTCTGCACGTGCAGGCTGTAGGCCGCATCCGGCAGTTGCACGCGGTACATCGGCAGGTCCCGGGGGTGCACTTCGATGATCGGCAGGCCGCCTTCGCGCAGGCTCAGGGTCATGGCTGCGGCGTTGAGGGTTACACCGTCGAGCATCACTTCGGGGTTGTGCGGCACCAGCAGTTGCCAGTCGTCCTGCTCGGGGATCACGCCGTTGTCCGCGGCCTGGTAGAGAGCGAAGTTGATGCCGTCGCGGTTGCTGCGGATGAACCAGGTCCATTGGCCGTCCAGCAGGCCGTGGTCGACATCGTATTCATGGCCTTCGACCCGCGGCGCCAGGCAAGTGAACGGCAGCTGTGGCTGCGTGGCGTCCAGGGCCCAGGTCTCGCCGGTGGTCTTGCTGCCCAGGGACAGCAGCAGTTGGCGTTCGGAGCTGGAACGGTAGCAATGCAGGAAGAAGCGTCCGTCCGGCTCGTGGAACACTTCCTCGGCGGCGGTGCCATCCAGCCGGTAGCGCAACAGCTTGTGCGGGCGGTGGGTATCGTCCAGCTCGCCGAAGAACAGGGTCAGGCTGTCGTTGGCCCAGGTCATGCTGCCGTCGCAGTTGTCGAAGGACAGCTCGCTGACTTTGTCGCTGGCCAGCTCCTTGACGAACAGGGTGTAGATTTCCTCCCCAGTGGTGTCGAGGCTGTAGGCCAGGCGCTGGTGGTCGGGGCTGATGCTGAAGGCCCCGAGGGAGAAGAAGCCGCCATTGGCCAGGGCGTTGGGGTCCAGCAGCAGTTGCTCGCGGCTTTCGTCCACCGTCAGGCTGTCGTCCGCCGGGCGCGGGCAGCGGTAGTGGCGGGCGTATTCGTCGCCGGCGGTGGTGCGGGTGTAGTACAGGTACGGGCCCCAGGGCGAGGGCAGGGACAGGTCGGTTTCGAGGATCCGCCCCTTGATCTCCTGGAACAGCGTTTCACGCAGGGGCCCCTGATGCGCCAACTGGGCGTCCAGGTAGCTGTTTTCAGCCTTCAGGTAATCGAGCACCGCGTCGGTGTCGCGTTCCTGCAGCCAGGCATACGGGTCAGCGCCTTCGGCCTTGTGGGCAATCGGGGCGCTGCTGTCGTTGGCGGTTAAGGGCATGGGTGGCTCTCGGGCGATGACAAATGAGGGCTGGGCAGACGGCGGTGCAGCCTGACACGGCAAAAGTCGTTATCATAAGCGCCTCTTTGCCTGCCTTGCCATGGACACCATGACCGAGAACGACTATCTGATCGCCTGGGGGCTCTATGCCTTCGCCGCCTTGGGCTGCCTGCTGGTGTGGATGCGCCTGACCCGCTGGATGTGGCGCTGGCTGCGCGAACCGCTGCGAGTGCTGGTGGCGGTGCTGCTGTTCAGCCCGACCATCATCGACCCGGTCAAGGAAAAATTTGCCCCGGCCGTGGCCATCACCGCCCTGGATATAGCCTTCAAGGTCGGCAACAACGCCTGGCGTGCGGTATCCGACCTGTTCATGTACGGCATGATCGCTTTTGGCGTCTACCTGCTGTTCGTGCTGATCCGCTGGCCCATCGAGCGCGCGGCCAGGGAGCGCCGGGAACGCAACGAAGCGGCGAAAGCTGCCGCCAAGGCTGCCGAAGTGGAGGATGACCAGCCCTTCGGTGGCGCCGGCAATGACCGTTACGGCCGCCAGCCTGCAGCCGGCACCCCCCTGAATACGCGGGTCGAACCGCGTTTGTAACGCTGCCCCCGGCATTGAAGCGAGAGTCCGAGCATGTGTGAGTTGTTGGGCATGAGCGCCAATGTACCGACCGATATCGTCTTCAGCTTTACCGGGCTGATGCAGCGCGGCGGCCGCACCGGCCCCCATCGCGACGGCTGGGGCATCGCTTTCTATGAAGGCCGCGGCCTGCGCCTGTTCCAGGACCCGGCGGCCAGCAGCGAGTCGGAAGTGGCCAACCTGGTTCAGCGTTACCCGATCAAGAGCGAAGTGGTGATCGGCCATATCCGCCAGGCCAACGTCGGCAAGGTCTGCCTGGCCAACACTCATCCTTTTGTCCGCGAGCTGTGGGGCCGCAACTGGTGCTTTGCGCACAATGGCCAGTTGGCGGATTTCCAGCCCCAGGCCAGCTTCTACCGCCCGGTGGGCGATACCGACAGCGAAGCGGCTTTCTGTGACCTGCTGAACCGGGTGCGGGCCGCCTTTCCCGAGCCGGTGGAAATCGAGGAACTGCTGCCGATCCTGATCCAGGCCTGCAGCGAATACCGCAGCAAGGGCGTGTTCAACGGCCTGCTCAGCGACGGTGACTGGCTGTTCTGCTATTGCTCGACCAAACTGGCGCAGATCACCCGGCGCGCCCCATTCGGCCCGGCGCGGCTGAAGGATGTGGATGTGATCGTCGACTTCCAGGCCGAAACCACGCCCAACGACGTGGTCACGGTGATCGCCACTGAACCCTTGACCGAAAACGAAACCTGGACCCGCTACCAGCCGGGCCAGTGGAGCCTGTGGCGGCGCGGTGAATGCGTCAGCCATGGCCAGACCGAATAAGGACATCCCTATGTTGCTCAGTTATCTGCGGCTGGTGCTGTTCGCCGCCGGCCTGTTGATCGGTGTGCAAGTGCCGGGTTTCATCAGTGATTACGCCAAGCGCGTCGAGGCGCATTTGATCGAGTCGCAGCACAGCCTGCAGGGCTTCCAGGGCACCGCGCAGCAATTCTTCAAGGGCGACATGAACGCCCTGGTGGCCCATTACCGGGCCAGCGACGATCCGGTGTTTCGCAGCGATGCCGAGAGCCTGAGCGGCTTGCTCAGCCGCCAGCTGGCCCTGGACAAGCAATACCAGGCGATGCAGGGGCCCTGGTACATCCGCCTGCTGCAAGTGGCCCTGGCCCCCGACCCGGAAATCCGCAAGGAAACCTGGGACGGCTACAGCTACCAGATCCTGCTGACCCCGGAAGCCATGATCTGGGGTATCAGTGGCGCCTTGCTGCTGT
The DNA here is from genome assembly GCF_032424515.1 of Pseudomonas sp. JV245A. Lineage (NCBI taxonomy): Bacteria > Pseudomonadati > Pseudomonadota > Gammaproteobacteria > Pseudomonadales > Pseudomonadaceae > Pseudomonas > Pseudomonas sp. JV245A. The sequence goes on along the minus strand of NZ_VYKE01000062.1, from coordinate 25,730 downwards.
CCTTCGGCCTGGAATGCCTGTACCGGCTGATCGACTGGGTAGTGCTGGGCGGCAAGCGCCTGCGCCAGAGCCGCCCGATTGAAGAGCGCGACCTCAAAGGCCTCTGACCCCCTGTAGGAGCCGGCTTGCCGGCGAAGGGGGCCGCGTGGCTTGCGCCTGACTGAAGATCGCCTTCGCTGGCAAGCCAGCTCCTACGAGGGGGGCGATGGCGATGTTCACTGGGGTTCGCTGAGCACCAGGTAATCCGCGCCGACCTTCTGCCCATAGCGCTGCACCACGCGCTGGCACAGCTCGACTATGTCCTCCACCAATTCCACTCCCACCCGCCACGACACCACCACTTGCAGGTTCGGCGGGCGCTGTTCGATGGCCAGCAGGGTCAGTTCGCCCCGGGCCAGTTCCTCGCGCACCAGCACCGGCGGCAGGGCGCCGATGCCGAAGCCGTCCCGCAGCAGGCGGGTGATGGCCGACACCGAGTTGACGCAGTTGAGCCGCGGCGCCAGCACGCCGTTGGCCTGCATCAGGCTCAGCACCTGCTGGTGGGGCAGGGAGTTCTTCGAGTAGGTGACGATCCGTTCCCGGGCCAGCTCGGCGACGTTGGCGTAGTCGCGGTTGTAGATCGAGTTGCTGGCGGCGATCCAGCCCATGGGATAGCTGGCCAGTTCCAGGCTGCGGATGCTTTCCTGGCGCAGCAGGTCGGTTTGCAGCACCAGGTCCAGAAAGCCCTTTTGCAACTGTTCGCACAGGTTCAGTGAGGTGTCGGCCACCAGCTCGATTTCCACCTGCGGGTAGTGGTCCATCATCTCTGCCACCAGGGGGCTGAGCCAGGTGTGGATCACCGTATCCATGACCCCGATGCGAACCCGCCCGACCTTGCTCGACGGCGCTTGGATGGACTGTTTCAGCACCTGCAGGGTGTCGAGCATCTGCTCGGCGTGCTCCAGCACCTTGACGCCTTCCGGGGTCAGGCTGACGCCCCGGGAGTCGCGCAGGAGCAGCTTCACGCCCAGCTCGCCCTCCAGCACCGCGATGCGGCTGGAGATCGCCGCCTGGGTGGTAAAGAGTTTTTCCGCGGTGTGGCTGAAGCTCTTCAGCCGCGCGACCCAGACGAAGGTTTCGAGGAACTTGAGGTTCATGGGATCAACTTTTCTTATGCATAAGGGCAGTTTTTATTAGTTGGACGCAGTTGGCGCTCGAGCCGAAGAATGCGCCAACCCACGATATGCGTCGTCGGGGCCCAGAACAACACCAATAAATTACCCTGGAGATCGCCATGAGTGCGCCCGAAACACTGGCCGCCAAGGCCCCGCGCCGCGCCGGCCCGTTTGACTGGTACCGGGACATCAACCAGCAGGAGCGCCGGACATTCTGGAGCTGCAAGCTCGGTTATGGCCTGGATGGCATGGACACGCAGATGCTCAGTTTCGTGATCCCGACCCTGATCGCACTGTGGGGCATCACCTCCGCCGAAGCCGGGCTGATCCATACCAGTACCTTGCTGGCCTCCGCCCTGGGAGGCTGGATCGCCGGGATCCTCTCCGACCGCATTGGCCGGGTGCGCACGTTGCAACTCACGGTCCTGTGGTTCGCATTCTTTACCTTTTTGTGTGGCCTGGCGCAGAACTACGAGCAGTTGCTGATCGCCCGGACCCTGATGGGCTTCGGCTTCGGTGGCGAGTGGACCGCCGGGGCGGTACTGATCGGCGAGGTGATCCGTGCCAAGAACCGTGGCAAGGCGGTGGGCATGGTGCAGTCCGGCTGGGCCCTGGGCTGGGGCATAACGGCGTTGCTATATGCGCTGCTGTTCTCCCTGCTGCCGCCGGAAGACGCCTGGCGCGGGCTGTTCCTGCTGGGCATCCTGCCGGCGATCTTCGTGATTTTCGTCCGCCGCCTGGTCAAGGACCCTGAGGTCTATCGCCAAACCCGGGCCCGGGAAGAGCCCAGCAACCCGGCCCGGTTCTACGAGATCTTCGCCCCGGGGATCCTCAGCACCACCCTGCGCGCATCGCTGTTGGCGGCGGGGGCCCAGGGCGGCTACTACGCCATCACTTTCTGGCTGCCGACCTTCCTCAAGACCGAGCGCGGCCTGAGCGTGCTGAGCACCGGCGGCTACCTGGCCATGGTGATCTTCGGCTCTTACATGGGCTATGTGATCAGCGCCTACCTGACCGATATTCTCGGGCGCAAGAAGAACTTCGTACTGTTCGCCGCCGGCTCTTTCACCATCGTCCTGCTCTATACGCAAATGCCGGTGAGCAACGCGGTGATGCTCTGGCTGGGCTTTCCCCTGGGCTTTTTCGCCTCGGGCATCTTCAGCGGCATGGGAGCGTTCCTCACCGAACTGTTCCCCACCCGCATCCGCGGTTCCGGCCAGGGTTTCTGCTACAACAGCGGCCGGGCGCTGGCGGCGCTGTTCCCCCTGCTGATCGGCCTGCTCAGCCAGCATGTGCCGCTGGGCGCGGCCATCGGCACCTTTGCCGCGGTGTCCTACGGCGTGGTGGTGCTGGCAGCGCTGAGCCTGCCGGAAACCCGCGGCAAGGAACTTGAGGCACGCTAACTGATAATCTGCCGGGCATTGCCAGCGCTGCCCCGCAGCTGACCCCTTATAAAAAACACAGGAACACTGACCATGAGCCGCCTGTTATTGAATTGCGACATCGGCGAAAGCTTTGGCAACTGGACCCTGGGCCTGGATGCCGAAGTCATGCCCTTTATCGACTGCGCCAACATCGCCTGCGGTTTCCACGCCGGTGACCCGGGCATCATGCGCAAGACCGTGGCCCTGGCCCTGGCCAATGGCGTGCGCATCGGTGCGCATCCGGCGTACCAGGACCTGGCAGGCTTTGGCCGCCGCTCCATGAGCTACTCGCCCGAGGAAATCCAGGACCTGCTGCACTATCAGATCGGTGCGCTGGACGGCATCTGCCAAGCCCAGGGCGGCCGGGTCGAGTACGTCAAACCCCACGGCGCGATGTACAACGACATGATGGCCAAGCCTGCGCAACTGCGGGCGGTGATCCAGGCCGTGGCAGCCTACGACCCGCAACTGCCGCTGATGCTCATGGCCACCCGCGACAACAGCGCGGCCCAGGCCCTGGGCGATGAGTACGGCGTGACCCTGTGGTTCGAAGCCTTTGCCGACCGCGCCTACGACAACGCCGGGCATCTGGTGTCGCGGCAGTTGCCGGGGGCGGTGCACCATGACGCGCAAACCATCCTCCAGCAGGCCCTGACCATCGCCCGCGGCGAGCCCCTGGCCGCCAGCGACGGCAGCGCCTTGCTGCTGCACGCCAATACACTGTGCGTGCATGGCGACAACGCCAGTTCGGTGGCGGCGGTGCAGCGCATTCGCGAGGCCCTGAACCAGCAGTCCGGCCTATGAAGCCACAGGTTGAAGTAGTTGCCATCGACTGCCTGATGGTGCGGCTGTTCGAGGTGATCGCCGAGGACAACATGCCCTGGATGCTGGCCGCCGCCGAAGGGCTGCGGCGGGCCTTCGGCGAGTCTCTGGTCGATCTGGTGCCGTCCTATACCACGCTGATGGTGCATTACGATTTGCTGGCCCTGAGCCCGTCCGAGGCCCGGCAGCGGATCGAGGTCGCCTTGACCGACCTGGCGCCCGGCACCACCCAGGCCGGGCGCGAGCACGTGCTGCCGGTGTGGTACGACCTCAGTGTCGGGCCGGAACTGGTGCTGTTGTCCCGGCGCAGCGGGCTGTCGGTGGCCGAGGTGATCGAGCGTCACAGCCAGCGTGAGTATCAAGTGTTTGCCCTGGGCTTCGCTCCCGGGTTTGCCTTCATGGGGCTGGTGGAGGAGGCGCTCGCGGCGCCGCGGCTGAACACCCCGCGCAAGCGGGTGGCGGCGGGCAGTGTGGGGATCGCCGAACGGCAGACCGCGGCTTACCCGGTGGTATCGCCGGGGGGCTGGAACCTGATCGGCCGCACCCCGAGCCGGTTGTTCGATCGCGAGCGCGACGGCTACAGCCTGATGCAACCGGGGGACCGGGTGCGCTTTGCCCCAGTGGAGCGGGCCGAGTTCCTGCGCCTGGGGGGCGATGACACGCCACTGGAGGTGCCGGCATGAGCCGACTGACGATCGAGGCCAGCACCCCGCTGTGCCTGCTGCAGGATGCCGGGCGCTTTGGCGTGCGCCACCTGGGCGTGACCCAGGGCGGGGCGCTGGACTGGGTGTCGATGTCCTGGGCCAACTGGCTGCTGGGCAATGCCCTGGATGCGCCGGTGGTGGAAATCACCCTGGGCGGTTTCACCCTGCAGGCCGAGGACTATTGCCTGCTGGCTTTGGCCGGGGCTGATCTTGGGGCCTATGTGGATGAGCGGCCTTTGACCCCGGGGCGCAGTTTCATCCTGCAAAAGGGCCAGCGGCTGCGATTCACCCAGCCATTTTCTGGGGCCCGGGCCTATCTGGCCGCCCCTGGCGGTTTCGACGCGCCCAAGGTGTTGGGCAGTTGCGCCAGCGTGTTGCGTGAAGCCCTGGGTGGCCCCGATGGTTATGGCCGCGCCCTGAGCGAGGGTGGGGTGTTGAGTTATTCGGGAACTGGCGGTGCGCTCAAGAGCCTGTCGGCGGAGCAACTGCCGGATTGGCAATCCGCTGCACCGCTGGAGGTGATCCTGGGGGCGCAGATCGGCCAGTTCAGCGGTTTGAGCCTGTTCGATGCCTTCAATAGCAGTTGGAGCCTGGACAGCCGGGCCGACCGCATGGGCGCGCGCTTGCTCGGGCCGGTCTTGCAGTACCAGGGCCGGCCGATGATTTCCGAGGGCATTCCCCTGGGGGCGATCCAGGTGCCGCCGGACGGCCAGCCGATCATCCTGCTCAATGACCGGCAGACCATTGGCGGCTATCCACGGCTGGGGGCGTTGACCCCGCTGTCCCTGGCGCGGTTGGCGCAGTGCCTGCCGGGCAGCGAAGTGCGCCTGGCGCCGGTGGTACAGGAAACGGCGCATCGGCAGCAGGTGGCGTTCCTGCGCCGGTTCCAGTGAGGGGCTGAAAGCTTCGCCGGCAAGCCGGCTCCTACATCGCCCTGTAGGAGCCGGCTTGCCGGCGAACGGGTTTATTTGGACAGGAAGCGCATGCCTTCTTCCAGGCCACGCAGGGTCAGTGGGTACATCTGGTCTTCGATCAACTCGCGAACGATATTGGTCGAAGCGGTGTAGCCCCAGGTGTCCTTGGGATAAGGGTTGATCCAGATGAGCTTCTTGTACTTCTCCATGAAGCGCTGCATCCACACGTAGCCGGCTTCTTCGTTCCAGTGCTCCACGCTGCCGCCGGCCTGGGTGATTTCATAGGGCGCCATGGCGGCATCCCCGACGAAGATCACTTTGTAGTCGGCGCCGTACTTGTGCAGCAGGTCCTGGGTCGAGGTGCGCTCGGAGCCGCGGCGCATGTTGTTCTTCCACACCGACTCATAGATGAAGTTGTGGAAGTAGTAGTACTCCAGGTGCTTGAACTCGGTCTTGCAGGCCGAGAACAGTTCCTCGCAGATCTTCACGTGGGCATCCATGGAACCGCCGATGTCGAACAGCAACAGCAACTTGATGCTGTTGCGCCGTTCCGGGCGCATCTGGATGTTCAGCAGCCCGGCATCCCGGGCGGTGTGGTCGATGGTGCCGTCGATGTCCAGCTCCTCCGCCGCACCCTGGCGCGCGAACTTGCGCAGCCGGCGCAGGGCCACCTTGATGTTGCGGGTGCCCAGTTCCACCGAGTCGTCGAGGTTCTTGTACTCGCGCTGGTCCCAGACTTTCACCGCCTTGCCCTGGCGCTTGCCGGCATCGCCGACGCGGATGCCTTCCGGGTTGAAGCCACCGGAGCCGAACGGGCTGGTGCCGCCGGTGCCGATCCACTTGTTGCCGCCGGCATGGCGTTCCTTCTGTTCTTCCAGGCGTTTCTTGAACTCTTCGATGAGCTTGTCCAGGCCGCCCAGGGACTGGATCTGCGCCCGCTCTTCATCCGTCAGCGAGCGCTCGAACTCCTTGCGCAGCCAATCCTCGGGGATCAGCGCCTGCAGGTGGTCGTCGAGTTTTTCCAGGCCGTTGAAGTAGGCGCCGAAGGCCCGGTCGAACTTGTCGAAATGCCGTTCGTCCTTCACCAGGATCGCCCGGGCGAGGTAGTAGAACTCGTCCATGTCGGCGAAGGTCACGCGCTGCTTGAGCGCGTTGATCAGGTCCAGCAGCTCGCGCACCGACACCGGCACCTTGGCCGCGCGCATTTCATTGAACAGGTTGAGCAGCATGGCATCAGCCTCTTAACGACTACCGCGACGGCTCATGAACGCCAGGCGTTCGAGCAATTGCACATCCTGCTCGTTCTTCACCAGGGCGCCGGCCAGGGGCGGGATGGCCTTGGTCGGATCGCGCTCGCGCAGCACCGCTTCGCCGATGTTGTCGGCCATCAGCAGCTTGAGCCAGTCCACCAGTTCCGAGGTCGAGGGCTTCTTCTTCAGGCCCGGCACTTTGCGCACATCGAAGAACACGTCCAGGGCTTCGCTGACCAGGTCCTTCTTGATGTCCGGGTAGTGCACATCGACGATCTTCTGCAGGGTGGTGCGGTCGGGGAAGGCGATGTAGTGGAAGAAGCAGCGACGCAGGAAGGCGTCCGGCAGCTCTTTCTCGTTGTTGGAGGTAATGATGATGATCGGCCGCTGCTTGGCCTTGATGGTCTCGTCGATCTCGTAGACGTAGAACTCCATCTTGTCGAGTTCCTGCAGCAGGTCGTTGGGGAACTCGATGTCGGCCTTGTCGATCTCGTCGATCAGCAGGATCACCCGCTCCTCGGATTCGAAGGCCTCCCACAGCTTGCCCTTCTTCAGGTAGTTGCGAATGTCGTGCACCTTGTCCACGCCCAGTTGCGAATCGCGCAGGCGGCTGACCGCGTCGTACTCGTACAGGCCCTGGTGGGCCTTGGTGGTGGACTTGATGTGCCAGGTGATCAGCTTGGCGCCGAAGGATTCGGCCAGTTGCTCGGCAAGCATGGTCTTGCCGGTGCCGGGTTCGCCCTTGACCAGCAGCGGACGCTCCAGGGTGATGGCGGCATTGACTGCCAGCTTCAGGTCATCGGTGGCGACATATGCGCTGGTGCCTTCGAACTTCATCTGCAATTCCTCGAACGGTGACGGCGAGCTGCCCGGGGCAGGTCGATTGAATGGGGAGTGATGGCGCGACTATAACGCGCTGCCCGGTCGACTGTGAACGTGGACGCCCCATTCAGTCTCTGAATGGAGCGTCACGGGGTGACTCAGTCAGGCGACGGCTTGGGCTGCTCGTAGCGGGCATTGAAGGCCTGGATGAAACCGTTGCGCAATATCTGCAAAAACGCCTGGAACGCGCTGATATCTTGCTGGTGCACGCTGCCACTGAGCTCGACCCGGGTGGCGAACTGGTTCTTGCGCTGGTTCTTCAGGAGGGTTTCCCCGGCGCCCACCAGGGCCTCCCACACCGAGCGGAAAATGCTCTTGTTGCGGTTCTCCACGTCCTGCTGCCAGTTGAAGACTTCCACGTCCCGCAACAGCGGCTTGATATAGCCGTGCAACTGGCCCTTCTCGGCCTGGGCTTCGATCACCACGTCACCGTGCCCGGCATTGAAGTCGAACTTGCCGTAGGCCGAGGCGAAGTCGTTGAAGCGCTTGAGCTCGATATCCCGGGCCCGCAGGCGGAACTCGAAGTTCTCGAAGTTGCTCAAGGGGTCGAAGGTGGCGGTGCTTTCCATGGGCGCCTGGCCCTGGAGCAGGGCCTTGCCGTCGAAGCGCGCATCGCGCTTGCCCTGGGTGTCCACCACGTTGGTCAGGTTGTAGAAGCTGGCGTTGACCTGGGTCGCGCCGATGTTCACCGGCGGCTTGGAGCTGAAGTTGCGAAAGTGGATCTTGCCGTCATCGATCCGCACTTCGTCGAGGGTGATGGGCAGCAGCTTGCCCAGTTGGGCCCGCCAGTCGGTGCCCTCACCGGTCTGCGATGCCTGCTTGTCGGCCCCGCCGTCGACGAAGTTCAGCTCCGGCTGGATGAACTGCACCTTGGCCACTACCGCGTGGTCGTACCACAGCGAATGCCAGCTCACCGAGAGGTCGATCAGCGGCGCCTTGACGAAGGGCACCGGCACCTTGCCGCTGACCTTGACGATCTCCAGGCCATTGATGCGGTAGGCGCCGCGCCACAGGGCCAGGTCGATGTCGCTGATGCGTCCGCGGTAGTCGCCCATGTCCGCCAGCTTGTCGTTCAAGTAGTCGCGCACCAGGTAGGGCAGGGCGATATGCAGGGCCACCAGCAGCACCACCAGGCTTGCCAGGACCCACAGGGGCCAACGGTAACGAGCTTTCATGATCAGCAGCCTCCAGCCGTATACAGGCATTGACTGCGTCCGTTGGCAGACGTTCGAGTCAATGTTCCCGGGGTGGCCTGGGGCGCAGGTTCGGGGAACGCAGGAGCCGGGCCATGAACTCGGCGTCGCTGATGTGTCTCTTGCATAGGCGCGACCGGCCCGGCTGGCCCGGGTGTTGCGCGACTGGACGCTCAAGGGCGCCAGGCATACCCTTGGGGACTTCTTCACTGCTGCATAAGGACCCAGCCATGAGCCGAATTTTTGCTGATAACGCCCATTCCATCGGCAATACGCCCTTGGTGCAGATCAACCGCATCGCCCCGCGCGGGGTGACCATCCTGGCCAAGATCGAAGGGCGCAACCCGGGCTATTCGGTGAAGTGCCGGATCGGCGCGAACATGATCTGGGACGCCGAAAGCAGCGGCAAGCTCAAGCCGGGCATGACCATCGTCGAGCCCACGTCGGGCAACACCGGGATCGGCCTGGCCTTCGTCGCCGCCGCCCGTGGCTACAAGCTGATGCTGACCATGCCGGCGTCCATGAGCATCGAGCGGCGCAAGGTGCTCAAGGCCCTGGGCGCCGAGCTGGTGCTCACCGAGCCGGCCAAGGGCATGAAGGGGGCGATCGAAAAGGCGGCGGAAATCATTGCCAGCGACCCGGCCAGGTACTTCATGCCGCAGCAGTTCGATAACCCGGCCAACCCGGCGATCCACGAAAAGACCACCGGTCCGGAAATCTGGAACGATACCGACGGCGCGGTGGACGTGCTGGTGGCCGGGGTTGGCACAGGGGGTACCATCAGCGGTGTGTCGCGCTACATCAAGAAGACCCAGGGCAAGCCGATTCTCTCGGTGGCGGTGGAGCCGGCGACTTCTCCGGTGATCACCCAGAAACTCGCCGGTGAAGAGATCAAGCCCAGCCCCCACAAGATCCAGGGCATCGGCGCCGGTTTCGTGCCCAGGAACCTGGATCTGGCGATGGTCGACCGGGTGGAGCTGGTGACCGATGAAGAGTCCAAGGCCATGGCCCTGCGGCTGATGCAGGAAGAGGGCATCCTCTGCGGCATCTCCTGCGGCGCGGCGATGGCGGTGGCGGTACGCCTGGCGGAAACCCCGGAAATGCAGGGCAAGACCATCGTGGTGATCCTGCCGGACTCCGGTGAGCGCTACCTGTCGAGCATGCTCTTCAGCGACCTGTTCACCGAGCAGGAAAACCAGCAGTAAGCACGGATCAGGCATTCGCCCGCAGGAGCCGGCTTGCCGGCGAATGCTGACCCATATCAGGCCAGGGCCTGGCTGCTTATGCTACTTAACGCCTTTGTTGCATAACCGTTAACGCTGAATGTTGGGTTGTGCGGGTTTTTCCAGGGCCCAGGAGTGTTTATCATTGCCGGCTGCCAGGTCGGGTGAACGCTCCCCCTACAGGTGCCTATTTCCAAGGAGTCGTTGCATGAGCTTTTCCTTTACCGCCAAGGTCGCGGTGTTGTCGCTGTTCGTCGGCAGCATTCTCTACGTGCACCTGCGCGGCAAGGCGCGTCTGCCGGTACTGCGCCAGTTCGTCAACCATTCGGCGCTGTTCGCCCCCTATAACGCCCTGATGTACCTGTTCTCCGGGGTGCCTTCCAAGCCGTACCTGGACCGCAGCAAGTTTCCCGAGCTGGACATCCTGCGGGACAACTGGGAAGTGATCCGCGAAGAGGCCATGCACCTGTTCGACGAGGGTTACATCCGCGCCGCCGAGAAGAACAACGATGCCGGTTTCGGTTCCTTCTTCAAGAAGGGCTGGAAGCGCTTCTACCTCAAGTGGTACGACAAGCCGCTGCCCTCGGCCGAGGCCCTGTGCCCGAAGACCGTCGAGCTGGTGAGCGCGATCCCCAACGTCAAGGGCGCGATGTTCGCGCTGTTGCCCGGTGGCAGCCACCTCAACCCGCACCGCGATCCCTTCGCCGGTTCGCTGCGTTATCACCTGGGCCTGTCGACCCCCAACTCCGACGCCTGCCGGATCTTCGTCGATGGCCAGGAGTACGCCTGGCGCGACGGTGAAGACGTGATGTTCGACGAGACCTACGTGCATTGGGTGAAGAACGAAACCGAGATCACCCGGGTGATCCTGTTCTGCGACATCGAGCGTCCGCTGAGCAGCCGCCTGATGACCCGCATCAACCGTTGGGTCAGCGCCCAACTGGGCCGCGCCACCGCGCCGCAGAACCTGGACGACGAGCGTGTCGGCGGGATCAACCAGGCCTACGCCTGGAGCAAGCGCTTCAGCGACAGCTTCAGTGGCGTGGTCAAGCAGTGGAAGCGCCGCCATCCCCAGCTGTACCGCATCCTGCGCCCGGTGCTGGCCGTGGTGGTGCTGGTAGTCCTGTGGAAGTGGCTGTTCGGATAAATCTTGCAATGAATATCGGGCGCTGGTTATATTCGGCGTCCGATGAGTCCACAGCGGCTCAGGTTTTTCCTCTCTCGAGAACCATCAGTACATGGCCTTTTCCCTCCTCAACGCGGTAGTGGTTTCAGCGGTCAACGCTGGCGTCGTGCCGTGCGGGAATCAGCAGCCTGTGCAGATCGGTCATTACCCCCCACCTGTCAGTAGCACGCCGGTGTACGCAGTCGTATCACCGCCGGGCGTTGGCTTCTCGGGCTGATCAGCAACCGCTGCTGTTCCCTGCGCCCGCCTGAAAAAAACACTACTGAACTTCAGCCTCGGCTGAATTGGCTTCTTGCCTGATTACAGGTGGTTTTCATGTTGCTCATTTCAAAAAAGTCCGCGCTCGCGGCCGCTTCCACGAGCCTGTTCGTCCTGCTGTGGAGCAGTGGCGCCATCTTCTCCAAATGGGGCCTGGCCCACGCTTCACCCTTTGCCTTCCTGCTGCTGCGCTTCGTCATTGCCCTGATCGGCCTGATGCTGCTGGCGCCCCTGCTCAAGCTCAGGTTGCCCCGGGGGCGCCGGGCCATGGGCTTTGCCGTGGCCACCGGCCTGGTGCTGCTGGGGGCCTACCAGATCTTCTACATCCTGGCCCTGGACCTGAAGGTGACCCCCGGGGTCATGGCCACCATCATGGGGGTGCAGCCGATCCTCACGGTGGTGCTGATGGAGCGCCAGCGCTCCTGGAGCCGGCTGTTTGGCCTGAGCCTGGGGCTGGCCGGGCTGGTGATGGTGGTCTACCAGAGCATCGGCCTGGCGGGGATGTCCATCACCGGCATGCTGTGCGGGCTGCTGGCCCTGGTCAGCATGACCGCCGGTTCGATCATGCAGAAACGCATCACCGACAATCCCCTGGGCACGCTGCCGGTGCAGTACCTGGCAGGGCTGCTGCTGTGCGCGCTGTTCGTGCCGTTCCAGCCGTTTCACTTCGAGCACAGCGCAGGTTTCGTGATTCCACTGCTGTGGATGGGGCTGGTGGTGTCGGTGCTGGCCACGCTGTTGCTGTATCGGCTGATTGCCCAGGGCAACCTGGTGAATGTCACCAGCCTGTTCTACCTGGTGCCCGCGGTGACCGCGCTGATGGACTACCTGTTCTTCGGCAACCGCCTGGGGCTGCTGAGCCTGGTGGGCATGGGCCTGATCATCGTCGGGCTGGTGTTCGTGTTCCGCAAGCAGCCTTGACCGCCCTGGGCGGCGTGAGCTCTGCGCGCCGTCGCTGACGACACCGGCCGGGTGCAATGCCCGGTCGGTTGTTTTCCCTATTTATGGCATGAAGGGTCGACTTTTATGTCGAATGGTGGCCATATGGCATCATTGTCGAAAAGGTACTCGCCAACAGCATTGGGACAGGGCTTCAGCGCCGCGTGAGGCAGCTCGAAGAGTCGCCTGAGCAACGCTTGCAGGTGATTTTGATAACCAGTTGATTGGACTTCTTTTCTAATGCTTCCAAACAGTCCATCAGACTTTTCTCAAAATCTAAAGCCCGTACCTAGACTGACGATACAGTCCTTACACACAAGGAGAGTCAGGATGAACGTAGCGCTTGCTTCCACTGCTTTGAGTCTGTTCCTTGGGCTATCGGGCAGTTGCCTTGCCGCCACTCCCTCAGGGCAAGGCATCATCCGTTTCTACGGCAAGATCGTAGAGTCCAACTGCACCTCCAATGCTGCCAGCGATGGGCTGAACTTGCGGCAGTGCCCTCAGGGCTCGCGCGGGGGATCCATTGACGTTCGGCGGGTCGGCCCGCTGGCCAGCGCCAGCGGCCCGGGAAACTCCGTAGTCAAGGTCAAGCTCCTGGCCGACAGCGGGCGCGAGGGGCGCTATTACGACCAGCACTATGCCGTTATCGACCAGGCAGGCAAGGCCGTGACCTCGGGCGCCTACCTGATCACCCTGAGTGTTCCTTGAAGCCGCAGCCGTCGGCAGCCTCTGGCCATAGCACGCCAAGCTGAGGGCCTGGCTGCCGCCGATCAGCGATATGGCGCGGCGTAGCCGCCGCACCATGGTCATGGCCGGGTCAGAACTGGTAGCTAGCGTTCAGGCGCAGGCCGTGCTCGCTGGACGCATCACCCAGTTGCGCGCTGTATGCGGCGCCCAGGCTCAACTCAGGGGTCAGCCGGGTTTCCACGCCCGTTTCGAGTACTGCACTGTTGCGTGAATAGGCCACGCCTTCGACACGGAAAGCATCACTTGCGTCGAAACGATAGGTGTTGGCCGGTGTAGCGCCGGCCAAGGCATGTTTCCAGCCGGCACTGGCAAAGAGGCTGAGCGACTTGCCGCTGTCCAGTGGCTTGCTGGCACTGGCACGCAACCCCAGGGTGGCGAACGTTTGTTGGTCCGAGACCTGTTTGGCGCTCAGGGCCGCGAGGCCCCCATGTTCCTTGAAGCCATCGCTCTTGACCTGCACGTGGGTCAGGTTGGCAAAGGGTTCCAGCTGTACTGAAGGGCCGAAGTCCAGGCGCCGGCCCACTTCACCGAACGCCTGCAGGGTGCCGGCTTGATGGGTGGACTGCAGATGGTCGCTGTAGCCGGCAAAGTTCACCGAACGCTTGGCGTCGATCCGGCTCCAGGTGTAGGCCAGGCCGCCACGCAGGTCGAAGTCGCTGACCTGGGCCCCGCCATAGACCCCCAGGTGGATATTGTCGTTGTCGCTGGAAGCATCCCGTGACGAGCTTTTCAGTTCCGTTCGGCTGTAACCGGTTAACGCGCCGATATGACCGCTGTCACCGACCTGGGTGTCGACACCGGCGAGCACGCCCTGGGTGTCGCTGCGCAATCTGGCGACATTGCTGCCCCCCTTGAGCTCCCCCCAGTTGCCCAGCGTGGTGATCCAGGGGGTCAGGCCTGAATCGCTGTCACGGCTGGCGCCACTGTCCTGGGTGGCGGTCACCGAACGTAGGCGACTGTTTGCTGCGTCGCGGACCAGGCGGCTGTCCTGGATCAGCGCCGAACGGGTCGAACTGTGGAAATCCCCGGACAGTTGCTCGAAGGCCGCGCGGGCCTGGTGATCGTCGGGCAGGTAGGCGATGGCCTCGAATAGTTTGTTGTGCACCGGTGGCGTCAGAGCCGGTACGGCAGAACCCTTCAGGCTTTGCAGCGCAGTGGCCGTGGCGCGCTGGTTGCGCGAGAGGGCGGCGTCCTGGAACAGACGGGTCTGCTGTACATCCAGGTAGGCGTTGTGGCTGTCGTAGTTATCCACCAGATTGTAGAACGTCGAGACTCGGGTATCGCCGGTCAGGTTGTAGCGACCGCTCAGGCCCTGCTGGGTCGCGAGGATCAGGTAGCGCCTGTCCAGCTCGTAGCGGGCGCTGTCGAGCTTGTCGGCGTTGACGATGCTGCCTGCGTCCAGCCGCGCTGCGCCGTTCACCTGCAGTCGGTCGCTGGCGCCAGTGCTCAGCAGTTCGGTGTAGAAGGTCGAGCCGCTGTGCTGGTCCAGGTTGCCAGACACGGTGAGGGTGCCGATGTCGTTGCCCGGGGCCACTGTGGCACCGTCGTGCAGGGTGACATTGCCGACCTGGCCATTGCCGGCCAGGGTCGCGCCCGCATGCACGTCGGTGGAGCCACCGAGGGTGCCGTTGACGGCGAGGATACCGGCTTCGACCTGGCTCTGGCCGTGGAAGTTGGAACTGTTGCCGCTCAGTTCGGTGCGGCCGGTACCGCGCTTGTTGAGCGTACCGCTACCCGCCATTGAGCCCCCGAAGCGGTAGCTGTCGGCGCGGTTCAACACCAGGCCGCCGGGCGCATCGATCTGCACGTCACCGAGAATCGAGCCGCTGCGGCCGCCGCTTGTGCCGGCACCCAGTTGCAGGGTGCCGTTGCTGATCAGCGTGCCGCCGCTGTAGGTGTTTTCTGCGGTGAGCACGGTGGTACCGGCACCACGTTGCTCGACTGAGCCGCTACCGGAAATCACCTGGTCGTACTGGTACGAGTTGTTGCGATCGAACACCACCTGGCCATCGTTGCCGATATCGCTCAGTACTGCGCCGGCACTGCCGTTGTGGGCGCCGATGTGCAGGCTAGCGTTGCGATCAACCTGCACCTGTCCGGCCATGGCGTTGTTCAGCAGCAGTTCGCCACCCTGGACATGCAGTTCGCCGCTGAAGGTGCTGGAGTCACCGTTGAACAGGGTCTGTCCGGCGATGTGGCTGATGCGTCCATGGCCTTCGAAGCCGGCGTCGAACGAGTGGTCGCTGTCGCTATGGTTGAACTGGACCAGCCCCTGGCCCAGGCCGAAGATCACCCGTGTTGCATCCAGTTGGCCCGCAGCCCGAGCGTCAGCGGCATTGGCGCTGGCCGCCCCCACATAGAGCGCAGCGCTGGCGCTGGCGTCCCGGGCAATCTGCAGGGCGCCGCTGCCGACCCTGGCCTGGCCTTGATCGGCCAGCGTCAGGGCCGCCTTGCCGCTCTGGCCCAGGGTCATGTTGCCGGAGACGTTCAATTGGCTGCCTGCGCCACTGATGTTGATAGCGCTGGTGGCGCCTGGGGCAGCCGCCACAATGCTGTCCCGAGCGTTGACCTGAGCGCCGTTGCCGACGGTCAATGTCTTGTCGCTGGTCAGGGTTGCACCGCCATCGACGTTGAGCGCGCCAGATGCACCCTGCTCGGCGCTGATCAGAGCATTGCCCTGGGTGTGGGCTCGCGAGCCGCTGCCCAGGTTCAACTCGCCGGACCCGCTTTTGCCGACGATCAAGTCGCCGGCTGTGCCCAGTCTCGCGCCGTTGTTGAATGAGGCCTTGCCCACGGCGCCTTGTACGCTGCCCAGGGTGAGTGCGTCGGCGATTTCCAGCCAGCCGTTGCCGCCCACATTCAACTGGCCCAGGCCATTGCTACTGGTGCCGACGTTGAGACTGCCGATCATTTGTGCGCTATCCAATTGCGCGACATCGTTGGTTCCCCTGCTGAGCGGCCTGTCGACGTTGACGACTTCATTGCTGGCGGGAGCGCCCTTGCTCCAGTTGCCATTTCTTTCCCAGGCGTTGTCTTCGTTGACCCGATAGGCGTTGCCGTTCGGGTCGACTGCCAGGTGGTAGGCATCCCCGGTCCAGGTCGTCTCGGCAAGGACCGCGGGGGATAACGAACTCAGTGCTAGAGCAACGGCGGTCGTGGTACTGGCGTATTTGAAATGGTTCTTTTGCAACATTTTATTCTTCAAGGCGATGCCTGTTCAGTCGAGGGTTTGAAAACAACATTGAGCGTGTTGGCAAATAGCGTTGTGCAAGGGGGGAGTTACAGCGTTGGAGGGGCTAACTCTCGAGACGAAATAAGAACTATTGGGTTGTGAGTTGTCCTAGGCTCGTGCTGTAAAAAAGTCCGACTCGAGTGTTGTATTCATGCAAGTTCTGGCGGTGTTGGAACGGTCCGGGAAGTTGCAATGGGTTCGGTGGTTCAAAGAGGATAGGGGCGTGCTACAGGCAGGGGCAGAGGGGAGATGGAGTATTTCGGGGGAGTAAGGAATATCTGATTAAAGGCGCAGAATCGTCTTTGTTATTTGTAGGTTGTTTAAGTTGTTTTAGATTGGAAGTGTCTGATACTTGATTTCTGGATCAGTAGAATTTCATCTTTCCAGATTTTTTGCGGGGGAGTGTGGCGAGGATGGAAGTGTGTTTTAGATGAGGCGGTGGGGGGAGTGCTTGAAAGTTGTTTTTAACTTTCCTGGTTACTCCACCACCGCAGGTATCTGGGGGAGATCAGCGATCGGTCAGCTATTCGCTCGGGATGGCCCGGGGTCCCGGCCTGAGCACCAGCCACAGCGCGGCGGCAATCAGCGCGCCGCCATACAGGTGGGCCATGGACAGCGGCTCGTCCAGCAGCAACGCGCCCCACAGTACGCCGAATGGCGGGATCATGAAGGTCACGGTCATCGAACGCACCGGGCCGATGGCGCTGAGCAGGCGGAAATACAGCACGTAGGCAAACGCGGTGCAGCCCAGCCCCAGCCCCAGAAGCGATAGCCATACGCTCCAGCCACCCCAGCTGGGAGGCGGCTGGCTGATGGCGTTGTAGGCGAACAGCGGCAACAGCAGCAGGGTCGCTCCCAGCATGCTGCCCAGGGCCGACAGGCGGCTGTCCAGGCCGCCGGCCTGGTCCAGCCAGCGTCGGGCGAGGAACCCGGCGAAGCCGTAGCAGGTGGTGGCCATCAAGCAGGACAGGGCGCCCAGCAGCAGGTCTCGGTCGAAGGCCACGGGGCCGGCGCGGGTCAGGATGCCGACGCCGAGCAGGCCCAGGCAGACCCCGGCGAATTTGCTCGGGGTCAGGCGTTCATGGAAAAACAGGCCGCCGATCAACACCCCCATCAACGGCGTGGTGGCATTGAAGATCGCCGAGTAGCCGGCGGGCAGCACCTGGGCCGCCACCGAGTACATGGTCGCGGGTATCCCGGAGTTGATCACCCCGAGCAGCAGCACGGTCTTGAGCTTGCCGCGAAAGTTCCAGTCGACCCGCATCAACGCCAGCATCACCAGCAGCCCGAGCGCGGCGATGGACACCCGGAAGAAGGCCGTGGGCACGCTGCCCAGTACCGGGGCGATGATGCGCATGAACAAGAAGCTCGCGCCCCAGATGGCGGCCAGCGACAGCAGGCGCAGCAGATCGACAGGTTTCACAGGAGGTTCCTTGGGTTCGGGGCGAGGGATCTTGCCCAGCGTGGCCGGGCATGGCAAACCTTATTGGCGCACGGGGCGAAGAAAACCCGCACCCCGATTGTTGCGTTCAATCCTGCGTTGCAGAGGCCTGGAGACAGAGCGACCGCCGGGTCATTTTTCGGCGTACGTCCCATCACAAAAATACGCTTCTCTTCACCTCGTTTCACTGGCTAAGCTCTGGCATCGTAAATTCCCGCAGAGGTCTCTTTATGTCGCAGTCATGGCCCGCCGCCGATATCGCTCGAATGATCCTCGATGGCTTCGACGACTACCGCGAGCATTTTCGCCAGATCACCGACGGTGCCCGGCAACGCTTCGAGCAGGCGCAGTGGCAGCAAGCGCAAAAGGCCTCGGCAGCGCGGATCAACCTGTATGAAGAGAAGGTGGGCGAGACCGTGGCCCGCCTGCACCAGGCCTTCAGCACCGAGTCGCTGATGGATGTCAGCCAGTGGCCACTGGTGAAAAGCGCCTACATCAGCCTGATCGACCTGCGCTTTGACGATGAGCTGTCCGAGACCTGGTACAACTCGATCTTCTGCGGCCTGTTCAGCCACGACCTGATCAGCGACGGCTGCATGTTCATCCACACCACCCGACCCAGCCTGCGCCGGGCCCGGGCCGCGCAGACCCGCAGCTACAAGCCCCAGGGCGAACTGGCGACGATGCTCGAACAGGTGTTCGCCGACTACCGCTTCAGCGAGGACTACGCCGACCTGCCGGGGGACCTGCGGCGCCTGGAGGCGCAATTGCGGGAGAACCTGCCGGACTGGGTGTGCAAGGACCCGGAACTGACCCTGGAACTGTTTTCCTCGGTGCTCTACCGCAACAAGGGCGCCTACCTGGTGGGGCGCATCTTCACCCATGAAGAACAGTGGCCGCTGGTGATCCCGCTACTGCACCGCGAAGGCCGGGGGATCCAGATCGACGCGCTGATCACCGACGAGGCGGACGTCTCGATCATCTTTTCCTTCACCCGTTCCTACTTCATGGTGGACGTGCCGGTGCCGGCGGAATTCATCGGCTTCCTCAAGCGCATCCTGCCGGGCAAGCACATCGCCGAGCTGTACACCTCCATCGGTTTCTACAAGCACGGCAAGTCGGAGTTCTACCGTGCCCTGATCAACCACCTGGCCAGCACCGACGATCGCTTCATCATGGCCCCCGGGGTGCGCGGCATGGTCATGAGCGTGTTCACCCTGCCGGGCTTCAACACCGTGTTCAAGATCATCAAGGACCGCTTCTCGCCGTCGAAGAACGTCGACCGGGCCACGGTGATCGAGAAATACCGGCTGGTGAAAAGCGTGGATCGGGTGGGCCGCATGGCCGATACCCAAGAGTTCGCCGACTTCCGCTTCCCCCTGAGCAAGTTCGACCCGGCGTGCCTTGAGGAACTGCTGGAAGTGGCGCCCTCCACGGTGGCGGTGGAAGGCCAGACGGTACTGATCCGCCACTGCTGGACCGAGCGGCGCATGACCCCGCTCAACCTCTACCTGGAACATGCCAACGAAGCCCAGGTGCGCGAGGCCCTGGAGGACTACGGCCTGGCGATCAAGCAGCTGGCGGCGGCCAACATCTTCCCCGGCGACATGTTGCTGAAGAACTTCGGCGTCACCCGCCATGGCCGGGTGGTGTTCTATGACTACGACGAAATCTGCTTCCTCACCGAAGCCAACTTCCGCCACATTCCGGCCCCCCGTACCCCGGAAGATGAAATGGCTTCCGAGCCCTGGTACTCCATCGGCCCCCACGACGTGTTCCCCGAGGAGTTCCCGCCGTTCCTGTTCGCCGATGCCGGCCAGCGCAAGCTGTTCGACCAACTGCACGGCGAGCTGTACAACGCCGATTACTGGAAGGGCCTGCAGGAGGCCATCCGCGCCGGCAAGGTGATCGATGTCTTCCCTTACCGGCGCCAAGGCCTGGAAGACGAATAAATAGACGTGCAGGAGCCGGCTTGCCGGCGAAGGCGTCCTCACTGGCCCCTTCGCCGGCAAGCCGGCTCCTACGTATTGCATGGACTTTTCTGCGACAATCGCGCCCTGCCTAAATAGACGACCCTTGCGTACCTGATGACTGACGAATCGCCTGCAATCGACCAACTGCTGAAAAACCTCGATCAAGCCATGCTCGGCGACCGTCACCGGTTGCGCCGGCAGTTGCTCGAACTGCGCAAGAAGCCCGACGAGGCCAAGCTCGCCCAGTGGCTGGAGCGCATGCAGGCTTCCTGCAACCTGGTGACGGCGCGGCGCCAGAGCGTGCCGCAGATCCGCTATGACGACAGCCTGCCGATTGCCGCCAAGCGCGACGAGATCAAGGAGGCGCTGCTCAAGCATCAGGTGCTGATCATTGCCGGCGAGACCGGCTCGGGCAAGACCACCCAGTTGCCGAAGATCTGCCTGGAAATCGGTCGTGGCCAGCATGGCCTGATCGGCCATACCCAGCCCCGGCGGATTGCCGCCCGCAGCGTGGCCAGCCGAGTCGCCGAAGAGCTGGCCACGCCCCTGGGCTCGCTGGTGGGCTACCAGGTGCGCTTCGAGGACCAGAGCGATTCCAGCACCCTGATCAAGCTGATGACCGACGGCATCCTGCTGGCGGAAACCCAGAACGATCGCTACCTGGAACGCTACGACACGATCATCGTCGACGAGGCCCACGAGCGCAGCCTGAACATCGACTTCCTCCTCGGCTACCTCAAGACCCTGCTGCCGCGGCGCCCGGACCTGAAGGTCATCATCACCTCGGCGACCATCGACCTTGAGCGCTTCTCCAAGCACTTCGATAACGCGCCGATCGTCGAGGTCTCCGGCCGCACCTTCCCGGTGGAAACCTGGTATCGCCCGTTGACCCTGGAACAGGACGAGGAGGGAAACCGGGTCGAGGACGACCTCACGGTGGACCAGGCGATCCTCGCCACCCTGGATGAAATCGCCGCCCATGAACGCAGTGAAAGGCGCAGCCCCGGGGACGTGCTGGTGTTCCTGCCCGGCGAGCGGGAGATCCGCGACGCCGCGGAGATGCTGCGCAAGGCCCAGCTCAAGCACACCGAGATCCTGCCGCTGTACGCGCGCCTGTCGCCGGCCGAACAGCAGCGCATCTTCCAGTCCCACCCGGGCCGCCGCGTGGTGCTGGCCACCAACGTCGCCGAAACCTCGCTGACCGTGCCGGGCATCCGCTACGTGATCGACAGCGGCACTGCGCGCATCAGCCGCTACAGCTACCGGGCCAAGGTCCAGCGCCTGCCCATCGAGGCGATTTCCCAGGCCAGCGCCAACCAGCGCAAGGGCCGTTGCGGCCGGGTCGAACCGGGGATCTGCGTACGCCTGTACAGCGAGGAAGATTTCCTCGGCCGGCCGGAATTCACCGACCCGGAGATCCTGCGTACCAACCTGGCGGCGGTGATCCTGCAGATGCTGCACCTGCGCCTGGGGGAAATCACCGCCTTCCCGTTTATCGAACCGCCGGATGGCAAGGCCATCAGCGACGGTTTCAACCTGCTGCAGGAACTCTCGGCAGTCGACCGCAACAGCCAGCTGACACCACTGGGCCGGCAACTGGCGCGCCTGCCGGTGGATCCGCGCATGAGCCGCATGCTGCTGGAAGCGGCCAAGCTCGGCAGCCTCCAGGAAGTGCTGATCGTCGCCAGCGCCATGTCGATCCAGGACCCCCGCGAGCGTCCGCCGGAGCGCCAGCAGGCCGCCGACCAGGCCCACGCCCAGTGGAAGGACGTGGATTCGGACTTCGCCGGGCTGGTCAACCTGTGGCGCGGCTTCGAAGAACAGCGCCAGGCCCTCACCGCCAGCCCGCTGCGCAACTGGTGCCGCAAGAATTTCCTGAACTACCTGCGCCTGCGCGAGTGGCGTGATTCGCACCGGCAATTGAGCCTGATCTGCCGCGACCTGCAACTGAGCCTGAACAAGGAGCCGGCGGACTACCCGAAACTGCACAAGGCGGTGCTGGTAGGCCTGCTCAGCCAGATCGGCCAGAAGACCGAAGACGGCGACTACCTGGGGGCCCGCCAGCGGCGCTTCTGGATCCACCCGTCCTCGGGCCTGGGCAAGAAGCGCCCGCAATGGCTGATGACCGCCGAGCTGGTGGAAACCACCAAGCTCTATGCGCGCATGGTGGCCAAGATCGAGCCGGACTGGATCGAGCCCCTGGCCGGCCATCTGGTGAAGAAGAACCACTTCGAGCCCCATTGGGAGAAGAAGCGCGGCCAGGTAGTGGCCTACGAGCAGATCACCCTGTTCGGCCTGATCGTGGTCGGCCGCCGGCCAGTGCATTACGGCCCGGTGGACCCGGTGGTGTCCCGCGAGCTGTTCATCCGCGAGGCCCTGGTGCGTGGCGAAATCCAGTCCAAGGCCAAGTGCCTGAGCGCCAACACCCAACTGCTGGAACAGCTCGATGCGCTGGAGGCCAAGGCCCGGCGCCGCGACATCCTGGCCGACGAGGAAACCCTGTTCGCCTTCTACGACGCGCGCCTGCCAGCGGAGATCCACCAGACCGCGACCTTCGACAGCTGGTACCGGGTGCACAGCCAGAAGAACCCGCAGTTGTTGATCATGCGCGAGGAAGACGTGCTGGCCCGCGAGGCCAGCGAGGTCACCGCCAAGCAGTACCCGGACACCTTGCATATCGGTGACCTGGAACTGGCCCTGAGTTACCACTTCGAACCCAACCATCCCCGGGACGGCGTGACCCTGCGGGTGCCGGCGCCGCTGCTGCCGGCACTGCCCGCCGAACGCCTGGAATGGCTGGTGCCGGGGCTGATCGAGGCCAAGTGCATCGCCCTGGTGCGCAACCTGCCCAAGGCCCTGCGCAAGAACTTCGTGCCGGTGCCGGACTTCGTCAAGGCCGCCCTGCAGCGCATGGTCTTCGCCGAGGGCTCCTTGCCCCAGGCCCTGGGTCGCGAGCTGCTGCGCATGACCGGTGCCCGGGTCAGCGACGAGGCCTGGAGCGAAGCCGAACAACAGGTGGAAAGCCACCTGCGGATGAACCTGGAAATCGTCGACGCCCAGGGCAAGTTCCTCGGCGAAGGCCGCGACCTGGCCGAACTGACCGCGCGTTTCGCCGAAGCCAGCCAGGCTGCCCTGGCGGTGCCGCAGACTGCCAAGAGCCAGCAACCGGTGCAAGCCAAGGTATTTGCCGCGGTGGCGGAAAAGACCCAGCAGAAGATCGCCGGGCTGTCGATGACGGTGTACCCGGCCCTGGTGGAGGAGGCGGGTACGGTCAAGGAAGGGCGCTTCTCCACCGCTGCCGAAGCCGAGTTCCAGCATCGCCGGGCCTTGCAGCGCCTGCTGTTGCAGCAACTGGCCGAGCCGGCCAAGTTCCTGCGGGGCAAGTTGCCGGGCCTTACCGAGCTGGGCCTGCTGTACCGCGAACTGGGCCGGGTCGATGCGCTGGTGGAGGACATTCTCCTGGCCAGCCTCGACAGTTGCATTCTTGAAGGCGAGGCCGTGCTGCCTCGGGATGGCGCGGGCCTGGCCTCCCTGGCCGAGCGCAAGCGTGGTGCCTGGACCGAGCATGCCGAGCGCCTGGCGCGCCTGACCCTGGAGATCCTCAAGCTCTGGCACGGCCTGCAAAAGCGCTTCAAGGGCAAGATCGACCTGGCCCAGGCCGTGGCCCTCAACGACATCAAGGCCCAGCTGGCGAACCTGGTGTACCCGGGCTTTGTCCGGGAAACCCCGGCCCTGTGGCTCAAGGAACTGCCGCGTTACCTCAAGGCCGTGGAACTGCGCTTCGAGAAACTCGGCAGCCAGGTGCAGAAGGACCGGGTCTGGAGCAGCGAGCTCACGGGCCTGTGGAGCCAGTACCAGACCCGGGCCCAGAAGCATGCCCAGGAAGGCAAGCGCGACCCGCAGCTGGAGCTGTACCGCTGGTGGCTGGAGGAGTACCGGGTGTCCCTGTTCGCCCAGCAGTTGGGGACCAAGGTGCCGATTTCCGACAAGCGCCTGAGCAAGCAGTGGAGCCTGGTCGACGCCTGATCTAAAGCCCTTCGCAGGCGCTGGCGTGCCAGCGAAAGCGCCGCCAGGGGCGGTACAGGGTTGACTCCGTCGATCTTGCAGTTGCGGCGAAATGGCGGAGGTTATGGCAAACTCCGCCGTCATAAATGCCGGCCCCGGCTTTCTGCATCGCAGGCAGCCTGGGCGGATCGGAATAAAGCGATGCCAGAAACGGCTCCCCTGGCGGGAGTCGTCCCTTTACGGTTTGGCACGTGAGTGCCAATACCTTCTGCCTCAACACATTAGAGGAACGACCGTGCACAACGTCGTCATCAGCGGCACCGGCCTGTTTACCCCGGCCAACAGCATCTCCAACGAAGAGCTGGTGGAATCGTTCAATACCTACGTCCACCAGTTCAACAGTGACAACGCTGCCGCCATCGAGCGCGGCGAAGTGCAGGCCCTGACCGAATCCAACGCTGCCTTCATCGAAAAGGCCTCGGGCATCAAGAGCCGCTTCGTCATGGACAAGGACGGCATCCTCGACCCGCAGCGCATGGCTCCACGCCTGCCGGAACGCTCCAACGACGAATGGTCGGTACTCTGCCAGATGGCCGTGGCCGCCGCCGAGCAAGCCCTGCAGCGGGCCGGCAAGACTGCCGCCGACATCGACGGGGTGATCGTCGCCTGCTCCAACCTGCAGCGCGCCTACCCGGCCATCGCCATCGAAGTCCAGGCCGCACTGGGCATCCAGGGTTTTGGCTTCGACATGAACGTGGCCTGCTCCTCGGCGACCTTCGGCATCCAGGCGGCCTGCAACAGCGTGCAACTGGGCCAGGCCCGGGCGATCCTGATGGTCAACCCGGAAGTCTGCACCGGGCACCTGAACTTCCGTGACCGCGACAGCCACTTCATCTTCGGCGACGCCGCCACTGCGGTGGTCATCGAGCGAGCCGACCTGGCCACCTCCGAGCACCAGTTCGACATCGTCAGCACCAAGCTGCTGACCCAGTTCTCCAACAACATCCGCAACAACTTCGGCTTCCTCAACCGCGCCGCGGAAGAGGGTATCGGTGCCCGCGACAAGCTGTTCGTCCAGGAAGGCCGCAAGGTATTTCGCGATGTATGCCCGATGGTGGCCGAGCTGATCGCTGCACACCTGGAAGAAAACCAGCTCAACGTCAGCGACGTGAAGCGCTTCTGGCTGCACCAGGCCAACCTCAGCATGAACCACCTGATCGTCAAGAAGCTCCTGGGCCGCGAAGCCTCGGTGGAAGAAGCGCCGGTGATTCTCGACACTTACGCCAACACCAGTTCGGCGGGTTCGGTGATTGCCTTCCACAAGTACCAGGACGACCTGGCCAGCGGTTCCCTGGCCGTGCTCAGCTCCTTTGGCGCCGGTTATTCGATCGGTAGCGTGTTGCTGCGCAAGCGTTGATCCAGGGTTGGGGTGTGGCGTCGGGCGGGATTGGCGCGTCACACCCCCTCAAACCTGCATGATTGAACGAGGCACGAATGGCCGCTGCTGATGACACGCAACTGCTAGAGCGCCTGTTGGCGGGCGAACAAAAGGCTTACAAGGAACTGGTCGGCACCTACCAGAGCGCCATGCGCGCCGTGGCCTACGCCATTGTCGGCAACCGCCACGCCGACGAAGTGGTACAGGACGCCTGGCTGTCGGTGGTGCGCAACCTGGCGGGTTTCCAGGGGCGTTCCAGCCTCAAGACCTGGCTGCTGACCATCACCGCCAACGCGGCCAAGAGCCGCTACAAGCAGAACCGCCGGGAAGTGTTGCTCGACGATCTGCCGGCGCCCCATGGCACCGTGGGTGATGAGCGTTTCTCCTCCAGCGATGGTCACTGGCTGGTGGCGCCTTTCGCCTGGCACGAAGACACCCCGGAAGCCCTGCTGACCGAGTCCGAACTGCGTGACTGCCTGGAGCACACCCTGCTCAGCCTGTCGGAGTTGCAGAGCAGTGTCCTGCTGTTGCGCGAACGCCAGGGCCTGGAGCTGGAAGAGATCTGTAACCTTTTGGGGCTCACGCTCTCCAATGTCCGGGTACTGCTGCACCGGGCGCGTCTGAAGGTCTTCGCCACCGTGGAGCATTTTGAGGAAACCGGCCAATGCTGACCTGCAAGGAACAAGTGGCACGATCCAGCGATTATCTCGATGGCCAGTTGAGCTTTCGCGAGCGCTTGATGGTGCGCCATCATCTGTTGTTCTGCCCCAATTGCCGGCGTTTCATTCGCCAGATGCGCCTGCTCCAGGCCACCTTGCGGGTGCTTCCGGAGCCGCCCCTGGAAGGTCTCGACGAACTGGCCGAGCGTCTGGCCGCCGAGCGCCAGAACCACCGCTGATCCTGCCCCCCCATGGCTCGGTAGCCGCTGTCGAGCCCCGGCGAGGC
>NZ_VYKE01000618.1:0-305 GCF_032424515.1 Pseudomonas sp. JV245A | reverse complement strand
GAGCCGGCTTGCCGGCGAAGAGGGCCTCGAGTCTTGCGCGGTCTTCAACGGTTTCACTCAGTACGCTTGGCCACCAGGGTCAGGATGTCGTAGCTGGCCACCACCTCGCCCAGCTGGTTGCTGACTTCCACATCCCAGGCCACCACTCCTTGCGGCGTGCCCTGGGGGCTGAGCTTGCCCTGGTCGATCTTGCGCTTGCAGGTCAGGCGCGCCTGCAGGGTGTCGCCAATGCCCACCGGGGTGATGAAGCGCAGGGTGTCCAGGCCGTAGTTGGCCAGCACCGGGCCGGGGCCCGGGGAAACGAA
>NZ_VYKE01000617.1:0-305 GCF_032424515.1 Pseudomonas sp. JV245A | reverse complement strand
GCGCCTCCAGGAACAGCAGGTAGGCCGGCACCATGTAGTCCGGCACGTGTTCCTTGAGTGCCGTCTTGAGGCTGTCGCGCAGGGCGGCCTGGGCTTCCCCTGCCACCGCCATTGCGGCGTCGCTCGGCACGATATAGGCCACCAGTTGCTGGCCGTTTTCGCTGTCATGGGCCAGGACAAAGGCTTCACGCACCGCCGCCTGCTGCACCAGCCGCGCTTCGATTTCCCCCAGCTCGATACGGAAACCGCGGATCTTCACCTGATGGTCGATGCGGCCGATGTACTCGATCACCCCATCGGCGCGA
>NZ_VYKE01000616.1:0-306 GCF_032424515.1 Pseudomonas sp. JV245A | reverse complement strand
CGCAGTTTTCGACAGCGGTTACGCTTCAGTTCATCGAAGCCAGAAGCAGTTGGTAAGGCAGTCAGTTTTCGCCTTATTAACGATTCGATCCTCTCGGTCGAAAGCGGTTGAAAAGAGGTGTTGACAGCAGCGTGTAACGCTGTAGAATTCGCCTCCCGCTAACGAGAGATCGGAAGCGCAAGTGGTTGAAGTTAAAAAGGAAACTTTGAAAACTTCTTAAAAAAATCACTTGACAGCAAATGAGGCTGCTGTAGAATGCGCGCCTCGGTTGAGACGAAAGATCTTAACCAACCGCTCTTTAACAAC
>NZ_VYKE01000615.1:0-307 GCF_032424515.1 Pseudomonas sp. JV245A | reverse complement strand
CTCATGCTGTTGTTGTGGGTGCCGCCGGGCACCAGCAGCAGTTTCTTCGGCTCCAGGGCGGCCTGGAACAATTCCTTGCTCAGGCGCGGCGGCACGTAGTCGTCCTTCAGGCCGTGCACCACCAGCAGCGGCATGCCGATCTCGCGGATCTTGTCGATGGAGTCGAACTTCTGCGACATCACCCAGCGCACCGGCAGGGAGGTCTTGGTCACCGCCGCGGCAGCGTCGGCCAGGGTAGTGAAGGTAGATTCGACGATCAGCCCGCGAGCGGCGGTCGGCGCCTTGGCGCTGGCGGCCTGGCGTCCCA
>NZ_VYKE01000614.1:0-307 GCF_032424515.1 Pseudomonas sp. JV245A | reverse complement strand
CATGACCGGCGAGCCCGGCAGCGCCATGCACCTGCACCAGAGCATCATCGACATCAACACCGGCAAGAACGTCTTCTCCAATGAAGACGGGACCATGAGCCAGCTGTTCCTCAACCACATCGGTGGTTTGCAGAAGTTCATTCCCGAGCTGCTGCCGCTGTTCGCCCCCAACGTCAACTCGTTCCGTCGTTTCCTGCCCGATACCTCGGCGCCGGTGAACGTCGAGTGGGGCGAAGAGAACCGCACCGTGGGCCTGCGGGTGCCGGATGCCGGGCCACAGAACCGTCGCGTGGAAAACCGCCTGCCG
>NZ_VYKE01000613.1:0-310 GCF_032424515.1 Pseudomonas sp. JV245A | reverse complement strand
CGCGCCCTTGCTCAGCAGCAGCGACCTGGACTGTTTCCAGGCCCTGTACCTGCCCGGCCCGCAGCAGTGCTCGGCCTATGCCCGGCCGCTGCTGGCGCAACAGTTCGCCGGCCTGCCCGCGGCCTTTATCGCCCTGGCACAGTTCGACCCGCTGCGCGATGACGGCGAGCGTTATCACCAGCACTTGCTCGCAGCCGGTGGGCAAAGCCAGCTGTACCCGGGCCTGGGGCTGGTGCACGGTTGCCTGCGCGCCAGGGGCCTGGCCCCTGAAGTGGACGCCCTGTACAGCGCCCTGCTGGCCTACCTGGAA
>NZ_VYKE01000612.1:0-313 GCF_032424515.1 Pseudomonas sp. JV245A | reverse complement strand
CAGCGCCAGGGCTGCACGGCTGCCGGCGGTGCGCAGAGTGCGGTTCATTAGGTGTCCTGATGATCCTTGAGTACCTGGCCGCTCACGGCGTCCAGTTCCAGGTCCCATTCCAGCCCCTGCGGGTCGCGCAGTTCAACCTGGTAGATGTACTTGCCGTACTCTTCTTCCAGCTCGGTTTCACTGATGCTCGCCCCAGGATGCCGGGACAGGGCCGTGGCATTGAGTTTTTCAAAGGACACAATGGTACCAGCGTCGCGCAGTCTCAGGGCTTCGTCCGGCCCCAGGTCGCGGGCGTGGGCCAGGCTGGCGGTCA
>NZ_VYKE01000611.1:0-315 GCF_032424515.1 Pseudomonas sp. JV245A | reverse complement strand
CGCCAGTGCCTGAACAACTTCGGCCTGTTCCTGCGGGACGTCCGCGCCAGCCTCAGCCTGCGGGGCAAGCGTGCGGTGATCAGCCTCGACAGCCGCTGCGCCGACCCGCTGCGCAGCCACTACGCCGAGGAAACCCTGCTGGTGCTGATCATCAGCCTGCTGTGCTGGCTCGGCGGGCGACGGATTCCCATCGACCGTGCCGACTTTCGCCACTCGCGCCTGAGCCTCAGCGACGATGCGCTGCTGTGGGGCAGCAACCTGAGCTGGAACGCCGGGCGCACCGAGATCGAATTCGCCAGCCGCTTCCTGCGCCTG
>NZ_VYKE01000610.1:0-316 GCF_032424515.1 Pseudomonas sp. JV245A | reverse complement strand
CGCCGGGGCCGCGACGGTGGTGGTGCCGGTAGTGGCACCTGCTGCGATGGTGATCACTGCGCCGTTACTCAGGGTCACGGTGACTGGAGTACCAGCGGCATTGGTCAATGTGGCGGTGTAGATGATCGAACCGCCTTCAGCTACAGACTCAGTAGCGGAGAGGCTCAGAGTTGTAGTGTCAGGAGTATCGGTGACCGAGGTCTCGGCAGGCTTGTCGCTAACTTCCAGCTTCTCGTAGTTGCCGCCGTCGGCTTTGGTAATGGTGGTGCTCAGGGAACTACCACCAGCCAGAGCATCGTTGGGCGCAGTGAAGTTC
>NZ_VYKE01000609.1:0-317 GCF_032424515.1 Pseudomonas sp. JV245A | reverse complement strand
GAGCGCCAGCACCCTGCGCCGACGCCTGGAGCGCGAAGGCGGCTCCTATCAAGAGATCAAGGACGAAGTACGCCGCGGCGTCGCCGTCGAGCTGCTACGCCGCTCGGCGGCCAGCATCAGCGAGATTGCCGAACTCACTGGCTTCCAGGAGCCCAGCGCCTTCCACCGCGCGTTCAAGAAATGGACCGGCGAAAGTCCCGGGCGCTACCGCGCGCGTTTCCAGCCAGCCCCCGCCTGATTCCACGACATCCCGGCTCCTACGGATTTCGTCCCGTCACGCAGTCCCTTGTAGGAGCTGGCTTGCCAGCGAAGGCGCC
>NZ_VYKE01000061.1:0-32317 GCF_032424515.1 Pseudomonas sp. JV245A | reverse complement strand
GCTGTGGTGCGCCGGCAAGCGCGAGAACTACCCCATGGTCCTGGTCCTGGGGCTGCTGGCGCTGTTTCAGGGGCTGACCCTGTGGGGCCTGTTGGAACACCAGGACAGCTGGCAGCGGCGCGGCGAACTGGGCGCCTTGTGGCTGGTGGCGACCCTGATGACGGTGATCGGCGGCCGGGTGATTCCCTTCTTCATCCAGCGCGGGCTGCAACTGCCCCCCCAGGCGCCGACATCGCCCTGGCCGACCCGGGTGTTGCTGGTGGGCAGCCTGCTGGCCGCGTTGTCCATGGCCCTGGGCGGCGGTGACGCTCCCCGCGGGTGGCTGGCGCCGCTGTTCGCCCTGCTGGCGGGGCTGCAAGGCTGGCGCTTGTGGCGCTGGCACCGGCCGGGGCTGTGGCGGGTGCCGCTGCTCTGGTCGCTGTACCTGGCCTACGGGTGGCTGGCCCTGGCAACCCTGGGCATGGCCCTCTGGCACCTGGGCTGGTCGATACCCCAGAGCCTGGTGACCCATGCCCTGGCGGTGGGTGGCCTGGGCGGGCTGGTGCTGGGCATGGTGGCGCGGGTCAGCCTCGGCCACAGTGGCCGGCCCCTGCAGGCTTCGCGGGCCATGGCCGGTGGCTTTGCGCTGCTGTTTCTGGCGGCCCTGTGCCGGGTCCTGCTGGTGCCGTTCAGCAGCCTGGGGCTGGGTCTTTCAGCGCTGCTGGCGGGCCTGGCGTTTGCCGTGTTCGTGGCTGGCTACGGGAGGATTCTGTTGGCCCCCCGGTTGTGAGGGCCACCTGCCCACTGGCTCCTGCCGCGCCGCTTTAGATGATAAGCCGTCGTTATTCTGGACTACGCTTGGAATCTTAGCCGCGAATGGAGTCAGCGATGTTGTATCCCAGCAAACCCAACAATGAGGCCTTGAGAATCCAGACCCTGCGGGAGCTGAATGTGCTCGACACCTCCCCGGAGGAGCGTTTCGACCGCCTGACCCGGCTGGCCAAGCGTCTGTTCAACGTGCCCATTGCCCTGGTCAGCCTGGTGGATGCCGACCGGCAATGGTTCAAGTCCTGCGTGGGGCTCGACGTCAGCGAAACCTCGCGGGACATTTCCTTCTGTGGCCACGCGATCCTCGGTGACCAGATCCTCACCGTGCCCGACGCCGGCCTGGACGAACGCTTCCACGACAACCCGCTGGTGGTGGGCGCGCCGGGCATCCGCTTCTATGCCGGTTGCCCGCTGACGGTCACCAATGGCAGCAAGCTCGGCACTCTGTGCCTGATCGACATCAAGCCCCGCGACCTGGACGACGAGGATCGGGCACTGCTACGGGACCTGGCGCGCATGGCCGAGCAGGAACTGGCGGCGGTGCAGATGGCCAGCATGGACGAGCTGACCCTGCTGTCCAATCGCCGCGGCTTCGAGGCCCTGGCCCGGCATGCCCTGGGGGTGTGCAAGCGCCTGGAAAAACCGGCGACCCTGCTGTTCTTCGACCTCAACGACTTCAAGCAGATCAATGACACCTACGGCCATGCCGAAGGCGACGGCGCCCTGAAGACCTTCGCCGACGTGCTGCGCATCGCCTTTCGCGAGAGCGATGTGATCGGCCGCCTGGGGGGCGATGAGTTCGTGGCCCTGCTGACCGCTGCCGACCATATCGAGACTTCGGCGATCATGGCGCGCCTGCGGGAGATTCTCGACGAGCGCAATGCCACCTTGAAGCGGGGTTATGACATCCGCTTCAGCGTCGGCCAGATCGAATACGACGCCGAACGCCATCCCGACATCGAGGCGTTGCTGGCGGACGCCGACAAGGCCATGTACCTGCACAAGCAGGCGAGCAAGCGGGCTCGCTGAGGGTTGCTGCCGCCAAGCCCTGCCCGGTGACGCGGGGCAGGGAAGGGCGTCAGTGGCAGGGCGCTATTGGCCGCGCTCCATCAGCGGTGGGCTATAGCTTTCCTCGATGTCGACCCCGGCCGCCCTGGCTCGGCTTTCAACTTCTGAGCGACGTTGCAGCCGTTCTTTCAAATGCGCAGGGAACAGGGTTCTCCATTGGGCTCTTTGTGCCTCTGCAAAGTCGCGGGTCCAGAACGTGTCCAGGGACATCAGGTTCAGGCTTATCAAGTAGACAGCGCTTTGCAGGGGGGCGCTTTTCGAGTCGTAGCGCAGGGCTCGGACATGCGCAATGTAGTTGCCGTGATAGAGATACCAGTCATAGAACATGTTGTTGCCCAGCCACTGCTCAAGGCTCATCTCATGGTTGGCATCGAACAGCGGGTGGCTGAGTGGCTGGGTACCCAGGAGGCTTTCCTTCCAGTCCAGCTTGTGCAACTCGCCAGCGGCTATTCGGGGGTCGGAAGGGAAGTAGTATTTTTGCCATCCAGCGTTCTTCAACGTCCTGAGAAGGTTATAGACAAGCGCCTTGTTGGCCTTGTGAGTGCTGTTGTCCGGCAGCCCGCGAAGGTCGATGTTCAATGCCTGGATGGTGTTTGAGGTATTGCCATCAACGGCAATCAGCAGCCCGGCTACCTGATCCAGTTCAAGCGTGCCCTCGGGCTGGGCCAGGCTCAGGTCAAGGAGTGCTCCCTGACGATCCGCCTCATACCAACATAGGTGGACCGCATCCAGGCAGTCGGCGGTAAAGCTCACCGGGCTCTTTTCCAGGAACTCGGCAACCGGTGTGCCCAGGGGGATGTGCAGGCGTGCGACGCTGCTCCGGGTTTTATTCGAGGCGGTATCTTGGGTGTTGTCGCAGCCGGCTAGAAAAAACACGAGCAACAGATAGCACAGCTTCATGTTTGGCCTTTCCAATGAGCAGGAAGGGGCAGGGTGGCGAGGGCGCAAGCCCCCTCGCCACCGCCGCAGATCACTCGTCGAGGTTGCCCATGGCGGTGGTGTTGAAACCCCCGTCCACGTACATGATCTCGCCGCTGATGCCCGAGGCCAGGTCCGAGCAGAGGAAGGCGCCGGCGTTGCCGACTTCTTCGATGGTGACGTTGCGCCGTAGCGGGGTTTGCGCCTCGTTGGCCGCCAGCATCTTGCGGAAGTTCTTGATGCCTGAGGCCGCCAGGGTGCGGATCGGCCCGGCGGAAACGGCGTTGACCCGAGTGCCTTCCGGGCCCAGGGAGCCGGCCAGGTAGCGCACGCCGGCTTCCAGGGAGGCCTTGGCCATGCCCATCACGTTGTAGTTGGGCATGGTGCGTTCGGCGCCCAGGTAGGACAGGGTCAGCAGGCTGCCGTTGCGGCCCTTCATCATTTCCCGACCGGCCTTGGCCAGGGCCACGAAGCTGTAGGCGCTGATGTCGTGGGCAATGCGAAAGCCCTCGCGGGTGGTGGCATCGGTGAAGTCGCCTTCGAGCTGGTCGCCGGGAGCGAAGCCCACGGAGTGGACGATGCAGTCCAGGCCGTCCCAGTGCTTGCCCAGTTCGGTGAAGACCTGGGCGATCTGCTCGTCACTGGCCACATCGCAAGGGAAACACAGCTCGGCGCTGGAGCCCCAGCCTGTGGCGAATTCCTCGACCCGGCCCTTGAGTTTTTCGTTCTGATAAGTGAAGGCCAGCTCGGCGCCTTCACGATGCATGGCGGCAGCGATGCCGGAGGCGATCGACAGCTTGCTGGCGACACCGACGATCAGGACACGCTTCCCAGCGAGAAAACCCATATGTTGCTACTCCTGTTTCAGGTTATTCGGCGCTTGCCGGAGCCAGGAAGGCGGCTTCCAGCAGTTGCCGTGTGTAAGGGTGTTGCGGGGCGTCGAAGATGCCCCCGGCGTCCCCCTGTTCCACCACCTGGCCGTGCTTGATCACCATCAACTGGTGGCTCAGGGCCTTGACCACCGCCAGGTCGTGGCTGATGAACAGGTAGGTCAGGTTGTACTTGCTTTGCAGTGTGCGCAGCAGTTCCACCACCTGGCGCTGCACCGTGCGGTCCAGGGCCGAGGTCGGTTCGTCCAGCAGGATCAGCCGCGGCTTGAGCACCAGGGCCCGGGCGATGGCGATGCGCTGGCGCTGCCCGCCGGAGAACTCATGGGGGTAGCGGTGCCGCGTGTCCGGGTCCAGGCCGACCTCCTTGAGGGCTTCGATGATGGCCTGCTCCTGCTCCTGTTCACTGCCTATCTTGTGGATGCACAGGCCCTCGCCGACGATCTGGCTCACGCTCATGCGCGGGCTGAGGCTGCCGAAAGGATCCTGGAACACCACCTGCATTTCCCGCCGCAGCGGCCGAACCTGTTGCTGGGTCAGGCTGTCCAGTTGCTGGCCCTCGAAGCGAATGCCGCCCTGGCTGGCAATCAGGCGCAGGATCGCCAGGCCCAGGGTCGACTTGCCCGAGCCGCTTTCCCCAACGATGCCCAGGGTCTGGCCCTGGGGCAGGCTGAAGTGGATGCCGTCCACTGCCTTGACGTGATCCACGGTGCTGCGCAGCAGGCCTTTCTTGATCGGGAACCAGACCTTGAGGTTGTTAACCTCCAGCAGCGGCGGGCCAATCTCGTTGGCCGCCGGCAGGCCGCTGGGTTCTGCGGCCAGCAGTTCCCGGGTGTAGGGATGCTGCGGCGCGCGAAACAGATCTTCGCAGGATGCCTGTTCGACGATGCAGCCCTTCTGCATGACACAGACCCGGTGGGCAATGCGCCGCACCAGGTTCAGGTCGTGGCTGATCAGCAGCAGCGCCATGCCCAGGCGCGCCTGCAGTTCCTTGAGCAGCTCGAGGATCTTCAGCTGCACGGTGACATCCAGGGCCGTGGTGGGCTCGTCGGCGATCAGCAGTTCCGGCTCGTTGGCCAGGGCCATGGCGATCATCACCCGTTGCCGCTGGCCGCCGGACAGCTCGTGGGGCAGGGCCTTGAGACGCTTGTGCGGTTCGGGGATGCCCACCAGCTCCAGCAGTTCCAGGGTGCGCCGGGTGGCGACCTTGCCGGTCAGGCCCTTGTGGATGCCCAGCACTTCGTTGATCTGCTTCTCGATGCTGTGCAGCGGGTTCAGCGAGGTCATGGGCTCCTGGAAGATCATCGCGATGCGGTTGCCGCGGATATGGCGGATGGTCTTCTCTTTCAGGGTCAGCAGGTCGTGCCCGGCATACTGGATGGTGCCGCTGGGGTGGTGCGCCAGAGGGTAGGGCAGCAGCCGCAGGATGGAGTGGGCGGTGACCGATTTGCCCGAGCCGCTTTCGCCCACCAGGGCCAGGGTCTCGCCGCGCTTGATGTCGAAGCTGACGCCTTGCACCACCCGCTGGCGGTGCGCGCCGGTGACGAACTCCACCGCCAGGTCGCGGACTTCGATCAGGTTGTCCTGGGTCATGTCATTTCCTCGGGTCGAAGGCATCGCGGGCGGATTCGCCGATGAACACCAGCAGGCTGAGCATGATCGCCAGCACGGCGAAGGCGCTCATGCCCAGCCAGGGCGCCTGCAGGTTGGACTTGCCCTGGGCCACCAGCTCGCCGAGGGATGGCGCCCCCGGCGGCAGGCCGAAACCGAGGAAGTCCAGGGCGGTGAGGGTGCCGATGGCGCCGGTGAGGATAAAGGGCATGAAGGTCATGGTGGAGACCATGGCGTTGGGCAGGATGTGGCGGAACATGATGGCGCCGTTCTGCATGCCCAGGGCCCGGGCCGCGCGCACGTACTCCAGGTTGCGCCCGCGCAGGAACTCGGCCCGCACCACGTCCACCAGGCTCATCCAGGAGAACAGCAGCATGATCCCCAGCAGCCACCAGAAATTGGGCTGCACGAAGCTGGCGAGGATGATCAGCAGGTAGAGCACCGGCAGGCCGGACCAGATCTCCAGGAAGCGCTGGCCCACCAGGTCCACCCAGCCGCCGTAGAAGCCCTGCAGGGCGCCGGCGATGACGCCGATGATGGAGCTGAGAATGGTCAGGGTCAGGGCGAACAGCACCGACACCCGGAACCCGTAGATGACCCGGGCCAGCACGTCGCGGCCCTGGTCGTCGGTGCCCAGCAGGTTGTCCGCCGAGGGCGGCGCCGGGGCCGGCACCCGCAGGTCGTAGTTGATGCTCTGGTAGCTGAAGGGGATCGGTGCCCAGAGTACCCAGGCATCCTTCTGCGCCAGCAGTTCGCGGATGTAGGGGCTCTTGTAGTTGGCTTCCAGGGGGAATTCGCCGCCGAAGGTGGTTTCCGGGTAGCGCTTGAGGGCCGGGAAGTACCAGCCGCCTTCGTAGTGCACCACCAGCGGCTTGTCGTTGGCGATCAGCTCGGCGCCCAGGCTGAGGACGAACAGCACCAGGAACAGCCACAGCGACCACCAGCCGCGCTTGTTGGCCTTGAAGCGCTCGAAGCGCCGGCGATTGAGGGGGGACAGGTTCATCTCAATGCTCCCGGCTGTCGAAGTCGATGCGAGGGTCGACCAGGGTGTAGGTCAGGTCGCCGATCAGTTTCACCACCAGCCCCAGCAGGGTGAAGATGAACAGGGTGCCGAACACCACCGGGTAGTCGCGGTTGATCGCTGCCTCGAAGCTCATCAGGCCCAGGCCGTCGAGGGAGAAGATCACTTCCACCAGCAGGGAGCCGGTGAAGAAGATGCCGATGAAGGCCGAGGGGAAGCCGGCGATCACCAGCAGCATGGCGTTGCGGAACACATGGCCGTAGAGCACCCGGCGCTGGGTCAGGCCCTTGGCCTTGGCGGTGACCACGTACTGCTTGTTGATCTCGTCGAGGAAGCTGTTCTTGGTCAGCAGGGTCATGGTGGCGAAGTGGCCGATCACCAGGGCGGTGACCGGCAGCGCCAGGTGCCAGAAGTAGTCGAGGATCTTGCCGCCCCAGCTCAACTGGTCGAAGTCGTTGGAGGTCAGGCCGCGCAGGGGGAACCAGTTGAAATAGCTGCCGCCGGCGAACACCACGATCAGCAGGATGGCGAACAGGAAGGCCGGGATCGCGTAGCCGACGATGATCGCCGAACTGGTCCAGACATCGAAGTGGCTGCCGTGGCGGGTGGCCTTGGCGATCCCCAGGGGGATCGACACCAGGTACATGATCAGGGTGCTCCACAACCCGAGGGAGATGGACACCGGCATCTTCTCCTTGATCAGGTCCACCACCTTGGCGTCACGGAAGAAGCTGTTGCCGAAATCCAGGGTGGCGTAGTTCTTGATCATGATCCACAAGCGTTCCGGCGCCGACTTGTCGAAGCCGTACATGTGCTCGATTTCCTTGATCAGCGCCGGGTCCAGGCCCTGGGCGCCGCGGTAGCTGGAACCGGCCACCGAGACTTCGGCGCCGCCGCCGGCGATGCGGCTGGTGGCGCCGTCGAAGCCTTCGAGCTTGGCGATCATCTGCTCCACCGGGCCGCCGGGTGCGGCCTGGATGATCACGAAGTTGATCAGCAGGATGCCCAGCAGCGTGGGGATGATCAGCAGCAGGCGGCGAAAGATATAGGCCAGCATGGTCAGTACACCGCTTCGGCCGGGGCCGCCTGGTTGTCCGGGGTCGGTTCAACGGCCGGCTTGGCGCCGGGCTTGATCCACCAGGTGTTGACGCCGATGTCGTACTTGGGCGCGACCTTGGGGTGGCCGATATGGTCCCAGTAGGCCACGCGCCAGGTCTTGATGTGCCAGTTGGGAATCACGTAGTAGCCCCATTGCAGGACCCGGTCCAGGGCCTTGGCGTGGGCCACCAGGCTGGCGCGGGAATCGGCGTTGATCAGGTTTTCCACCAGGCTGTCGATGGCCGGGTCCTTGAGGCCGATGTAGTTGCGGCTGCCGGCCTTGTCGGCGCTGGAGGACATCCAGAACTCGCGTTGCTCGTTACCCGGGGAGTTGGACTGGGGGAAGCTGCCGACGATCATGTCGAAGTCCCGCGAGCGCACCCGGGTGATGTACTGGGACACGTCGACCCGGCGGATCACCAGGTCGATGCCCAGGTCGGCCAGGTTACGCTTGAACGGCAGCAGCACGCGCTCGAACTCGGTCTGGGCCAGCAGGAACTCGATCACCACCGGCTTGCCCTGGGCGTCGACCATCTTGTCGTCGACGATGCGCCAGCCGGCTTCCTGCAACAGCTGGTAGGCCTGGCGCTGCTGGGCGCGGATCATCCCGCTGCCGTCGCACACCGAAGGGGAGAAGGCCTGGTCGAATACCTGCGGGGGGATCTTGCCCCGCAGCGGTTCGAGGATGGCCAGTTCCTCGGGCCCCGGCAGGCCGGTGGCGGCCATTTCCGAGTTCTCGAAGTAGCTGCGGGTGCGGGTGTAGGCACCGTTGAACAGCTGCTTGTTGCTCCACTCGAAGTCCAGCAGCAGGCTCAGCGCGTGACGCACCCGCACGTCCTGGAACATCGGCCGGCGGGTGTTGAAGACAAAACCCTGCATGCCGGTGGGGTTGCCGTTGGCGATCTGCTCCTTGATCAGGCGGCCCTGGGCCACGGCCGGAATGTTGTAGGCGTTGGCCCAGTTCTTCGCGCTCATTTCCAGCCAGTAGTCGAACTGGCCGGCCTTGAGCGCTTCCAGGGCCACGGTGTTGTCGCGGTAGTAGTCGCTGGTGATCACGTCGAAATTGTAGAAGCCGCGGTTGACCGGCAGGTCCTTGGCCCAATAGTCCTTGACCCGCTCGTAGCGGATCGAGCGCCCGGCCTTGACCTCGGTGACCTTGTAAGGGCCGCTGCCCAGGGGAATCTCCAGGTTGCTCTTGGCAAAGTCGCGGCTTTGCCACCAGTGCTTGGGCAGGATCGTCAGCTGGCCGAGGATCAGCGGCAGCTCGCGGTTGTTGGTGTGCTTGAACTTGAACAGCACCCGCTGCGGGTCTTCGGCGATCACCTGGTCGACGTCAGCGTAGTAGCCGCGGTACAGCGGCGAGCCGGCGCTCATCAGGGTCTGGAAGCTGAACACCACGTCTTCGGCGTGGATCGGCTGGCCGTCGTTGAAGCGCGCCTCGGGGCGCAGATAGAAGCGCACCCAGCTGTTGTCCGGGGCCTTCTCGATCTTGCTGGCCACCAGGCCGTACTCGGTGAACGGCTCATCCAGGCTCTGGGCCATCAGGGTGTCGTAGACCAGGCCGATGTTCAGCTCCGGCACGCCCTTGCTGATGAACGGGTTGAGGCTGTCGAAGCTGCCGAAGCCGGCCATGCGGAAGGTGCCGCCCTTGGGCGCGTCGGGATTGACGAAGTCGAAGTGCTGGAAGTTCGCCGGGTATTTCGGCGCTTCGTTGTACAGGGTCACGGCGTGTTGCGGCGCAGCCTGGGCATAGCAGGCGATGGCGCTGAACAACAGGCCGCTGGTGCGCAGGAGCAGGGCACGCAGGGGCATCATTGGGCGTTCTCCATGGACTTCAGCCACCAGGCGCCGAGGCCCAGGGTATAGGGCGGCGTGGTGACGAAGGCGAACCGGTTACGGTAGGCCAGGCGGTGATAGTTGAGGTACCAGTTGGGAATCATGTAGTGCTGCCACAGCAGCACCCGATCCAGGGCCCGGCCCGCGGCCAGTTGGTCGTCGCGGGTCTGGGCGGCCAGCAGCTGTTCCAGCAGGTGATCGACCACCGGGTTGTTGATGCCTGCGTAGTTCTTGCTGCCCTTGACCGAGACCTGGCTGGAGTGGAAGTACTGCCATTGCTCCAGGCCCGGGCTCAGGGTCTGGTTGAGGGTCATGAGGATCATGTCGTAGTCGAACTGGTCCAGGCGCTGCTTGTATTGCGCCCGGTCCACGGTGCGCAGGCGGGCGTCGATGCCGATGCTCGCGAGGTTCTCCACGTAGGGCTGGAGAATCCGTTCCAGGTTGGGATTGACCAGCATCAGCTCGAAGCGCAGCGGCTGCCCGGCACTGTTCTGCAGTCGCTGGCCATTGAGCTTCCAGCCCGCCTCGCCGAGCAGTCCCAGGGCCTTGCGCAGGGTGTCCCGCGGGATGCCGCGGCCGTCGGTGCGCGGCAGGCTGAAGGCCTGGCTGAACAGGCTGGCGGGCAATTGCTCGCGGTAGGGCGAGAGCAGCAGCCATTCATGGCCCTGCGGTACCCCGGTGGCGGAGAACTCGCTGTTGGGGTAGTAGCTCAGGGCGCGCTGGTAGGCGCCGCTGAACAGGGTGCGGTTGGTCCACTCGAAGTCGAACATCATGCCCAGCGCCTCGCGCACCCGCACGTCGGCGAAAGTGGCGCGGCGGGTGTTCATGAACAGGCCCTGGGTCTGGGTCGGGATCTGGTGCGCCACCTGGGCCTTGATCACCTCACCGCGGTTGACCGCCGGGAAGTTGTAGCCGTTGGCCCAGTTCTTGGCCTGGTGCTCGATATAGATGTCGAACTCGCCGGCCTTGAAGGCTTCGAAGGCCACGTCGCTGTCCCGGTAGAACTCCACTTCGACCCGGTCGAAGTTGTTGAAGCCGCGGTTGACTGGCAGGTCCTTGCCCCAGTAGTCCTTGACCCGTTCGAACACCAGTTGGCGCCCGGGCTGTACCTGGGTGATGCGGTACGGGCCGCTGCCCAGGGGCGGGGTGAAGGTAGTGGCCTTGAAGTCGCGATCCTTCCAGTAATGCTGGGGCAGCACCGGCAGTTCGCCCAGGCGCAGGATCAGCAAGGGGTTGCCGGCACGCTTGAACACGAAGCGGATGCGCTGCGGGCCGAGGATATCCACCCGCTGCACTTCCTGCAGGTTGGTGCGGTATTGCGGGTGGCCTTCCTTGAGCAACAGGCGATAGGAGAACGCCACATCGTAGGCGGTGATCGGCTTGCCATCGTGAAAGCGTGCTTCGGGGCGCAGGTTGAACACCACCCAACTGCGGTCCTCGGCGTATTCCACCGAGCGGGCGATCAGGCCGTAGCTGGAAGTCGGCTCATCACCGGAAGGCGCATACAGGCCGGTGCCCACCATCAAGGGTTCGTTGAGTTCGTTGACCCCGTATTGCAGGAAATTCGGCGTGGCGACCGGGCTGGTGCCCTTGAAGGTGTAGGGGTTGAGGGTGTCGAAGGTGCCAAAGGCCATGACCCGCAAGGTGCCGCCTTTGGGCGCAGCGGGGTTGACCCAATCGAAATGGGTGAACTTTGCCGGGTATTTGAGCGTGCCAAACTGCGCGTAACCGTGACTTTCGGTGATCGTCGCGCTTGCGGGAAAGCTCAAGGCCAGGCTGATGAAGAGCAGGAGCAGGGGACGCATCGAGACAGAGATCCGATCCAGGCGGCTTGGGCTTTGTGCTCCGTACAGTAACAGCTTGTATCAGCAGGAAAAAGCTCGCTGGCGCGCGCTTCGTGCAATTGAAATTTCCTGTAGGAGCCGGCTTGCCGGCGAAGGCTGTTCGCCGGCAAGCCGGCTCCTACAGGGGAGATTTCAGTGCGGCAGGTACACCGTCAGCATCTGGCCGGGCTTGAGGGCCTGGGCCGCGCGGGGGTTCCAGCGCTTGAGGTGCTGCATCTCGACATTGAAGCGCTTGGCCACCATGTACAGCGAGTCGCCCTGCTTGACCTTGTACTGAGTCGACTTCTTCTTGTTGCTGGCCAGGCTGGTTTTCTTGCTGGCCACCTTGCGGGTGTCCTGCATCACCAGCGTCTGGCCGACCTTGAGGTTCTTGCCGCTGAGCTTGTTCCAGCGCTGCAGGTCCTGGACGTCGACCTTGTTGGCCTTGGCAATGAGGGTCAGGTTGTCGCCATTCTTGACCCGGTAGATGCGCTTGGCCCGCAGCGAATCACGCCCTTCGTCGCGGTCGAAGACCGGTTTGAGGGAGCGCTTGCTGATCAGTTCTTCGGGTTTCATGGTGGACAGGCTGGTGGTCAGCAACTGTGCCTTGGAAGTCGGCACCAGCAGGTGCTGGGGGCCGTCGATGGTGGTGCGCTGCTTGAACGCCGGGTTGAGCTGGAACAGCTCGTCCTCGTCGATGTTGGCCACCGCCGCGACCTTGGACAGGTCCATGCGCTGGTTGATCTCCACCACCTGGAAGTAGGGTTCGTTGGCGATCGGGTTGAGGTTCACGCCGTAGGCCTGCGGGGCCAGCACCACCTGGGACAGGGCCAGCAGCTTGGGCACATAGGCCTGGGTCTCGGCCGGCAGCGGCAGGTTCCAGTAGTCGGTGGGCAGGCCGAGCTTTTCATTGCGCTCGATGGCCCGGCTCACCGTGCCTTCACCGGCGTTGTAGGCGGCCAGTGCCAGCAGCCAGTCGCCGTTGAACATGTCGTGCAGGCGGCTCAGGTAGTCCATGGCCGCGGTGGTGGACGCGGTGATGTCGCGGCGGCCATCGTAGAAGCGGGTCTGGCGCAGGTTGAAGTAGCGCCCGGTGGCCGGGACGAACTGCCACAGCCCCACCGCATCGGCCCGGGAATAGGCCAGGGGGTTGTAGGCGCTTTCGATGACCGGCAGCAGGGCCAGTTCCAGCGGCATGTTGCGCTCTTCGAGACGCTCGACGATGTAGTGGATATAAAGGCTGCCGCGCTCGCCGGCATTTTCCAGGAAGGAAGGGTTGCTGGCGAACCACAGGCGCTGCTGTTCAATACGCGGGTTGACGCCCAGGCCTTCTTGCAATTGGAACCCCTGGCGCATGCGTTCCCAGACGTCCTGGGGTACTTGCGGGCTGGGCTGGTTGCTCAGCCAGATGGGTTTCTGCTTGATGCGGGCGTTGAAATTCTGTGTGTGTGTCGCGTCGCTCTGCGGGGCATGGCCGGTGCTTTGGCAGCCCGCAAGAGTCGCTGACACAGCTACCGCGATGGCCTGGGCCAAGCGCGTCAATGCGTCTGAACTGATGGAATAACGAATAGATGACGACATTGGCTGGAAGTAAGTTCCGGGCAAAAATGTCGGGCGATTCTAGAAAGCACCCGGGGTGCGGTCAACCATTCAGAATTTTTGTACCAATCGATAGCCTGCTTAGAACTTATCTTTCCAAGCCCTCAGAGCCGCAAAGACCGCACTCTGCGACTGGTTATCCTGGCCATTCCGTTCGTCCGCTTTTTGTTTAACGGATGTTTCACCGGTACGCAGGAACGGGTTGGTCAATTTCTCCAGGGCCAGGGTCGAGGGCAGGGTCATGCGCCCTTGCTCACGCATCTGCGTGACCTTCGCCAGGCGTTCGGCGATATCCGGGTTGGCCGGTTCCACCGCCTGGGCGAAGCGCAGGTTGCTCAGGGTGTATTCGTGGGTGCAGTAGATCAGGGTGTCGTCCGGCAGCGCGGCGAGGCGGCCGAGGGAGTGGTGCATCTGCTCCGGGGTGCCCTCGAACAGCCGGCCACAACCGGCCGCGAACAGGGTATCGCCACAGAACAGCAGGCCATGGTGGTAGTAGGCGATATGCCCCAGGGTGTGGCCGGGCACGGCGAATACCTCGAACTCCCAGCCGAGGATGCTGACCCGCTGGTTGTCTTCGAGGCCGATGTCGCGGGCCGGGATTTTTTCCCGGGCCGGGCCATAGACCGTGGCCGCGCTGTGCTGCTTGAGGCGTTCGACGCCGCCGACGTGATCGTGGTGATGGTGGGTGATCAGGATGTCGCTGAGCACCCAGCCCGGGTGCTGTTCCAGCCAGGCCAGTACCGGCGCTGCATCCCCCGGATCGACGACTGCGCAGCGCTGGCTGCGATGATCTTGTAACAACCAGATGTAGTTATCGGTGAAGGCGGGCAGGGCACTGATCTGTATCATCTTCGGATTCGCCAAGCGGAAAACAATGGCGCATCTTAGAGCTTCTTGGCGTGTTGGAGAATGCAATGACCGATAAAGCCTTCGCTCAGGCAGATCCCGACTGGCTGGCCCTGATCAGTGCGGCCCGGGAGTGGCTGTCCGGCCCCCTGGGGCAATTTCTGCTGGATGAAGAGCGGCGCATGCTCGAAGAGGAACTGGGGCGTTTCTTCGGTGGCTACCTGGTGCACTACGGGCCTTCGGCGCAAACCCCGCCGGCGGCGCCCCAGGTGCAACGCAACGTGCGTCTCGGCGCGCCATTGCCCGGGGTGGAGATCGTCTGCGAGGAGCAGGCCTGGCCCCTGAGCGAGCACGCCGCCGATGTGGTGGTGCTGCAGCACGGCCTGGATTTCTGCCTGTCGCCCCATGGCCTGCTGCGCGAGGCGGCCAGCAGCGTGCGCCCTGGGGGGCATCTGCTGATTGTCGGCATCAACCCCTGGAGCACCTGGGGCCTGCGCCATGTGTTCGCCCATGATGCGTTGCGCCTGGCCCGTTGCATCTCCCCGTCGCGGGTCGGCGACTGGCTCAACCTGCTGGGCTTCGCGCTGGAGAAACGCCGCTTCGGGTGCTATCGTCCTCCGCTTGCTTCAACGGCATGGCAGGCGCGGCTGGCCGGCTGGGAGCGCAGGGCCGGGCACTGGCAACTGTCCGGCGGCGGCTTCTACCTGTTGGTGGCGCGCAAGATCGCCGTGGGCCTGCGCCCGGTGCGCCAGGTGCGGCGCGAGCCGATGGGCAAGCTGGTACCGCTGCCCATGGCCAAGGTCAACCGCCGCAACAGCGAGCCTTGATGAACTGTTGAAACCCTCTTTTTATACACTCCCGGCCGGCGTAGCCCGGCCCTGGGCCCGGTCGATGGCGGTCGGCGGGCCAATGGCAATTTTCTGATGGAAGGCGTGGATGAGCGATAGCGTAGAAATCTTTACCGACGGTGCCTGCAAGGGCAATCCCGGCCCCGGTGGCTGGGGCGCGCTGCTGGTGTGCAAGGGCGTCGAAAAGGAGCTCTGGGGCGGCGAAGCCAACACCACCAATAACCGCATGGAGCTGATGGCGGCGATCCGCGGCCTGGAAGAGCTCAAGCGCCAGTGCGATGTGCAGCTGGTCACCGACTCGCAGTATGTGATGAAGGGCATCAACGAGTGGATGGCCAACTGGAAGAAGCGCGGCTGGAAGACCGCCGCCAAGGAGCCGGTGAAGAATGCCGACCTGTGGCAGCAGCTCGACGAACAGGTCAACCGCCACAACGTCACCTGGAAATGGGTGCGCGGCCACACCGGCCATCACGGCAACGAGCGGGCCGACCAGTTGGCCAACCGCGGTGTCGACGAGGTCCGCGGCTACAAGCAGCCCTGATGCCCTGAGCGGCCAATCAGCGACAAGGCAGCGGCCGTTCGAGCCGCTGCTTCATTTCCCCCGTCGCACGGGGCGAATCCACCAGCACCGCATCCATCTTCAGGCAAGTAGCCGCCTGGTAGTCCTCGGCCGTATTGATGCCGATCGCCAGCATCCGCACCTTGCCCCGTGACTGAAAGCAATCCACCGCAGCGGGCGTCCACAGCCGGGCATCGACCTGGGAGCGCGCCTCGCCCAGGGTAAAGGTCTCGACCAGTTGCACCGGGCGCCGGTACTCGAAAGCCACCCAACTGCCGGGTGCAGGTGGTGCGTTGCAGTGGTGGGCGAGGGCGACGCTGGCCAGCCGGTCCCGGGTACTGTCCCTGGATTCGAACAGCCGGGCCTGGGGATAGGGCGCGAAAGCCTGCTGGTAGCCGGCATCGGTGGAGTAGATCAGCACCCGGTTCCAGGCGTGCAGCTGTTCCAGCAAGCGGGCGACGGCCTGGGCCTGGGGGGCAGCCGGCAGGGCCTTCATGTCGAGAATCACCGGCACCGACTCAGGGATCGCCATCATCGCCTGACGCAACGACGGCAGGCTTACCGGCTGGGCGCGATAGGGAAAGCTCACCTGGCCATCGGCTGCTGTCTGCTTGAAATTCCACCCGGCATTGAGTGCCTGCAACTGCGCCAGGGTGTGCTGGTTGACTGCGCCTGTGGCCTGGGTATTGGCGCTCAGGTCGGCCGGTCGGTACAGCACCGGTACGCCATCGCGGCTGAGTTGCACCGTCAGCCAGAGCATGTCGACGTTATTGCGCAGGGCGTTGTCGATGGCCAGCAGGGTGTTCTCGGGAAAGTCCGCGGCGCCGCCGCGATGGGCAACGATCAGCGGCCGTTGTCGGCTGTCGCTGTCGGTGTGCGCAAGGGAAGAGCAGCCACTGATGCAGGCCAAGGCCAGCAGCAGTGGGAGCATCTGTCGAGTCTTGAGCATGGGAGGGCGGTTCCTGTGGGG
Organism: Pseudomonas sp. JV245A; assembly: GCF_032424515.1. Lineage (NCBI taxonomy): Bacteria > Pseudomonadati > Pseudomonadota > Gammaproteobacteria > Pseudomonadales > Pseudomonadaceae > Pseudomonas > Pseudomonas sp. JV245A. The sequence goes on along the minus strand of NZ_VYKE01000061.1, from coordinate 16,426 downwards.
TGAGTGCAACGCCGGGTATCAGCACCCGCGCGCCTGGGTGAGGCCGCACGGTAACGCAATAGCCTTGTTCGCATAAAGGAACGGCTGGGGCGCGCGATGAATTAGCTGCGGATGCGCCTGGGGGCTCAGAGCGCAAGCATGGCGCTGGCCAGTTGCAGGTCGCTACAGGGCGGGGCGCCGAGCACCTGGCGAATGTGCATCAGGGCGGCTTCCAACCGGGCGCCACGGATCTCGCCGGCGCTGGCCACGAAGGCCGCGGCATCGCTCTGGGCGGCGAGCACAAGTTTGTCGTCCTTGAATGAGCTGCTGGCTTTGGAGCTGCCCTCGGTTGAGCTCAGGGTCAGGCTCATGCTGATGTCGGTGCTGATCACCAGGGCGCTGGCCTGGACGAGGTCGGCGAACAGGCAGGCGCAGAGCGCGCAGGCCAGTCGGGTTTTGCTGGGGGTCATGGCAGGGCTGGGTCCGGCGGAAAATATCGTCGGGCACCCTAGCGCTTTGCGTTGCAGCGAACTGCAGCAGCTTTGCTAAGGATTGTTAAAAACTGCACAGGCTGGGGGCTGATGAATCCGCCATGGGTGTCCTGCCGTCAGAGCGTGCTAAAATCCCGCGCTTTGAAACACTTCCACCGTTGAGAACTGACCCCTGATGGCCAACAGATCTGTTGTACTCGATACCGAAACCACCGGCATGCCGGTGACCGACGGCCACCGGATCATTGAAATCGGTTGCGTCGAGTTGATCGGTCGGCGCCTGACCGGCCGGCACTTCCACGTTTACCTGCAACCGGATCGCGAGAGCGATGAGGGCGCCATCGGCGTCCACGGCATCACCAACGAATTCCTGGTGGGCAAGCCGCGTTTCGCCGAAGTCGCCGACGAGTTCTTCGACTTCATCCAGGGCGCGCAGCTGATCATCCACAACGCGGCGTTCGACGTTGGCTTCATCAACAACGAATTCGCCTTGATGGGCCAGCACGAACGGGCCGACATCACCCAGCACTGCACCATCCTCGACACCCTGATGATGGCCCGCGAGCGGCACCCGGGGCAGCGCAACAGCCTCGACGCCCTGTGCAAACGCTACGGCGTCGACAACTCCGGCCGTGAACTGCACGGCGCCTTGCTCGACTCGGAGATCCTGGCCGACGTCTACCTGACCATGACCGGTGGCCAGACCAGCCTGTCCCTGGCGGGCAATGCTTCGGACGGCAACGGCTCTGGCGAGGGAGCCGGCCAGGCTTCGGAAATCCGCCGCTTGCCGGCCGATCGCCCGCGCGGGCGGATCATCCAGGCCAGCGCGGCCGAACTGGCCGAGCACCAGGTGCGCCTGGAAATCATCGCCAAGTCCGCCGGTGCCCCGGCGCTCTGGACCCAGTTGCTCGAAACCCAGCAGTAAGCCTTTGCTGTAGCCGCTGCCGCAGGTGGCGAACGGCGCCGTAGGAGGCGCCGCGATATTGAGGAACGAAGGGCCTTGCCTGGCGGGAGATCGCCAGGCAAGGTCCTTCGTTCCTTATCGCAGCTTCGCGGGCCCAGCAGCGGCTACAGGCGTGGCTGGGAATGGACCGGCAATTGTTCCAGAGCGACGTTTTGTTACACCCAGCCCATGCCTGGGGTGACACGAAGCGTGCGCAGCTTCTACCCTGAGTTGATTGGCGGGGCCTGCCCGCCGTTTCAGGACACTGAGCCCCATGTATAAAGACCTGCAGTTTCCGATCCTGATCGTGCATCGCGACATCAAGGCCGATACGGTCGCGGGGGACCGGGTCAGGGGGATCGCCCGGGAACTGGAAAAGGACGGGTTCAGCATCTTTTCCGCGGTGGACTATGCCGAAGGTCGGCTGGTGGCTTCGACCCATCACGGCCTGGCCTGCATGTTGATCGCCGCCGAAGGGGCCGGGGAAAACAAGCACCTGTTGCAGAACATGGTGGAACTGATCCGCCTGGCGCGGGTACGTGCGCCGCTGCTGCCGATCTTTGCCCTGGGCGAGCAGGTGACCCTGGAAAACGCCCCCGCCGACGCCATGAGCGAACTCAACCAGCTGCGGGGCATTCTCTACCTGTTCGAGGACACGGTGCCGTTCCTGGCCCGGCAAGTGGCCCGGGCCGCGCGGGGCTACCTGGATGGCTTGCTGCCACCGTTCTTCAAGGCCCTGGTACAGCACACCGCCGACTCCAACTATTCCTGGCACACCCCGGGGCACGGCGGTGGCGTGGCCTATCGCAAGAGCCCGGTGGGGCAGGCGTTTCACCAGTTCTTTGGCGAGAACACCTTGCGTTCGGACCTGTCGGTGTCGGTCCCGGAGCTGGGGTCGCTGCTGGATCACACCGGCCCGCTGGCGGAAGCCGAGGCCCGTGCCGCGCGCAACTTTGGCGCCGATCACACCTTTTTCGTGATCAATGGCACCTCCACCGCCAACAAGATCGTCTGGCATTCCATGGTCGGTCGCGATGACCTGGTGCTGGTGGACCGCAACTGCCACAAGTCGGTGCTGCACTCGATCATCATGACCGGGGCCATTCCCCTGTACCTGTGCCCGGAGCGCAACGAACTGGGGATCATCGGGCCGATTCCCCTGAGCGAGTTCAGCGCCGAGTCGATCCAGGCCAAGATCGATGCCAGCCCGCTGACCCGCGGCCGGCCGCCCAGGGTCAAGCTGGCGGTGGTCACCAACTCCACTTATGACGGCCTGTGCTACAACGCCGAGCTGATCAAGCAGAGCCTGGGCAACAGTGTCGAGGTGCTGCACTTCGACGAAGCCTGGTACGCCTATGCGGCCTTTCATGAGTTTTTCGCCGGGCGCTACGGCATGGGCACGTCCCGCAGCGCCGACAGCCCGCTGGTGTTCACCACCCATTCCACCCACAAGCTGCTGGCGGCCTTCAGCCAGGCCTCGATGATTCACGTGCAGGATGGCGGCGCCCGGCAACTGGACCGCGACCGCTTCAACGAAGCCTTCATGATGCATATCTCCACCTCGCCGCAGTACAGCATCATCGCCTCGCTGGACGTGGCTTCGGCGATGATGGAAGGACCGGCAGGGCGCTCGCTGCTGCAGGAAATGTTCGACGAGGCCCTGAGCTTTCGCCGGGCCCTGGCCAACCTGCGGCAGAACATCGCCGCCGATGACTGGTGGTTCTCGGTGTGGCAACCGGAGCGGGTCGAGGGCATCGACCAGGTGCGCACCGAGGACTGGCTGCTGGAACCTGAAGGCGAGTGGCACGGTTTTGCCGGGGTCACCGATGACTATGTGCTGCTGGACCCGATCAAGGTGACCCTGGTCATGCCCGGCCTGACCGCGGGCGGCGCCCTGAGCGAGCACGGGATCCCGGCGGCGGTGGTCAGCAAGTTTCTCTGGGAGCGCGGGCTGGTGGTGGAAAAGACCGGGCTCTATTCGTTCCTGGTGCTGTTCTCCATGGGCATCACCAAGGGCAAGTGGAGCACGCTGCTCACCGAACTGCTGGAGTTCAAGCGCAACTACGACGCCAATGTCAGCCTGGCCAGCTGCCTGCCCAGCGTGGCCGGGCAGGACCCGCAGCGCTACCAGGGCATGGGCCTGCAGGACCTGTGCGACCAGTTGCACGCCTGCTACCGCAGCAACGCCACGGCCAAGCACCTCAAGCGCATGTACACGGTGCTGCCGGAGGTGGCCATGAAGCCTGCCGATGCCTATGACCATCTGGTGCGGGGCGAGGTCGAGGCGGTTTCCATCGATCAGTTGCAGGGGCGTATCGCTGCGGTGATGCTGGTGCCCTATCCGCCGGGCATTCCGCTGATCATGCCGGGCGAGCGTTTCACCGATTCCACCCGTTCGATCATCGATTACCTGGCCTTTGCCCGGGCCTTTGACAGCAGTTTCCCGGGGTTTGTCGCCGATGTGCACGGGCTGCAGCATGACGATCTGGGCGACGGGCGCCAGTACACCGTCGATTGCATCAAGGCATGAGGAGTTTCCCGGCCATGCAACCTGTTGTGAATCCCCGTTATCCGGGCCTGGCGGTGCGAGTCGCCGATGAGGGCTTTGCCGCTTATATCTGGGGCAGCGACTTCAGCTTCGAGGTCAGCGCCTATGCCGTGGCCGAACGCGAAGTACCGGTGGCGGACTGGGCCCTGCGACGGATCGTGCCCTATCGCAAATGCTATGGCATCGACCCGGAGGAGTTCAGCAGCTACCGCAATGCCGCGGACAGCGAGATCTTCATGGCCTATCTGGACGACCAGCCGGTGGGCCATGTGGTGGTCAGCACCAACTGGAACGGTTACGCCCATATCGATGAGCTGGCGGTGCATGCGCCGGCCCGGCGCCACGGGGTAGCCAGGGCGCTGCTGGATGTGGCGCAGTTCTGGAGCCGCAGGAAAAAACTGCCGGGGATGATGCTGGAAACCCAGAACAACAACCTGGGGGCCTGCCGTCTCTACGAGCAATGCGGCTATGTGGTAGGGGGCGTGGACCACCTGCGTTACCGCGGTATCGACCCGCAGACCGCCGAGGTGGCGATCTTCTGGTACCGGCTGTTCGCCAATGAGCTGGAGGGGCCGGCGCTTTAACCTGCCAGCAGGGCCTCGGCCTGTTCCGTGAGCAGCTCCAGCAGGGCAGTGGTCAGCGGCGAGCTGTCGCTGCCGTGGCGCCGCAAGGCGTACAGCGTGACGCTGATGGGGGGCGACAGCGGGCTCACATCGAGCCCGGCGCTGCGGGCGCCGACGGCGGTGAAGGGGTCGACGATGGCCAGACCTTCGCCGGCTTCCACCAGGCTGCGCATCATCTGATAGGTCTGCACCCGGGTCTGGATCACCGGGCTGGGGCGCAGGTTCTGCAATTTGTTGGCAAGCATCACGCTCAGCGGGTCCTGGCCCTCCAGGCCGACCATGGCCTGGCCGGCCAGATCCTGCAGGGCGACGTATTTCTGCTTGGGTTGCAGCCAGCCGTGGGGCGCCAGGAGAAACAGCTTGCCCTGGGCCAGGGCCTGGCTGTGGATGTCCGGGTGCTGCGGATCGTGCAGGCTCAGGCCCAGATCGCAGTCACGCAGCAGCAGGCTGTGGACCATGTCCCGGGTGCTCTGGCCGAGCAGGCTGCAAGGGGTGTCGGCGAAGCGCCGGCGCAGGGCGGCGATGCACTGGGGTAGCAGTTGCTGAACCAGCGGCGGGGTGCCGACGAGGCGCAGCGGTGGCGCCTGGTGGAACCTCAGGCTGTCGGCCAGGCGCTGCACGGGCTCGAAAGCGTCATACACCCGGGTGATGGCTCCCTGCAGCTCCCGGGCTTCACGGGTGGCCTGCAAACGGCCGCGAACACTGGCGAACAGCATGAAGCCCAATTGGCTCTCGGCGTCGCGCAGCAGGGCCTCGACCTCGGCCACCGAAAGTTGCAGCAGTTCGGCGGCAGTGCCCAGGTGAGCGGTTTGCAGGAGCGCCTGAATCACTTCGATATGACGTAAACGCATGCTTGAAGTCCATCTCCAGCCGTCGAGGGGTCAAGCAACGAATCCTAACCCAAGTGTGGCGACACAACAGCTGGCGATGATGCTCGCGCAGAATCACTGAGCTACATAGGTCTCGGGCTCGCGCACGATGGTTACATCCGACTGCACCAGCAGGAACTGGTTGTCATCGAGTTTCTTGACCCTGTCGCCGATGGCCAGGCGGTAGGTGGTCACGGGCTCCGATCCGGCCGCGCCGTCCTCCGGGGGCATGGATTCCTGGAATTCGTGCACTGAGTACACCCGTCCCTCGGCATCTCTTGCATGGAATTGTCCGACAAGTACTGCTGCCATTCTTTAGAGCCTCTGGAGATAAAACACGCAAATTCGGTGGTGTAGACCCGGTGTCCCCAGGGGAAGTTTTACCCCGGGAAAAAAATAATCCGCTACCGGTGCCAGCCTCGTTATCGCGGGCTCGCTGGCAACAGGCCATGGCTTGGGAATTATCGGGGTGGGGTAGCAGACATCACCTCGGGTCATCTATAACTAACACCTTCTTTACGCCAACGGTTGGAAACTCCCATGAGCAATGTCTACAAGGTCGCAGTACTGGTCGGCAGCCTGAGAAAGCAGTCCCTGAACCGCAAGGTCGCCCTGGCCCTGGCCGAGCTGGCGCCTGCCAGCCTCCAGCTGGACATCGTCGAGATCGGTGACCTGCCGCTCTACAACGAAGACATCGATGCCACGCCACCGGCGGCCTACACCCGTTTTCGCGAACAGATCAGCGGCGCCGACGCGGTGCTGTTCGTTACCCCGGAATACAACCGCTCGGTACCGGCGGCGCTGAAAAATGCCATCGACGTCGGCTCGCGGCCCTACGGTAAAAGTGCCTGGAGCGGCAAGCCGGGGGCGGTGATCAGCGTTTCTCCGGGGGCCATTGGCGGTTTTGGCGCCAACCACCACCTGCGCCAGTCCCTGGTGTTCCTCAATGTGCCCTGCATGCAGCAGCCCGAGGCCTACCTGGGTGGCGCTGGCTCGGCATTCGACGAGGCCGGCAAACTGTCCGAAGCAACCCGGCCGTTCCTGCAGGGCTTCATCAACGCCTACGGGCAGTGGGTCGAGCAGCAACGCAAGGCCTGATTCCCCACCATTCCCTGCTGTCGCAGGAGCCGGCTTGCCGGCGAAGAGGCCCTTGAGTCCCGTGGGGCGCCTTCGCCGGCAAGCCGGCTCCTGCATACTCAAGACCCTCTCTCATGTTGATTGCCGTATCGATTTTCCTGCTGACCATTACCTTGGTGATCTGGCAGCCCAAGGGCCTGGGCGTTGGCTGGAGCGCCGTGTTCGGCGCAACCCTGGCGCTGTTGTTCGGGGTGGTGCAATGGGCGGATATCCCGGTGGTCTGGCAGATCATCTGGAATGCCACCGGTACCTTTGTCGCGCTGATCATCATCAGCCTGCTGCTGGACGAGGCCGGGTTCTTTGCCTGGGCCGCGCTGCATGTGGCGCGCTGGGGGCGAGGGCGGGGCAGGCGGCTGTTTGCCTTCATGGTATTGCTGGGGGCGCTGGTCTCGGCGCTGTTCGCCAATGACGGCGCCGCGCTGATCCTGACCCCCATCGTCATTTCCATGCTCCTGGCCTTGCGCTTTTCACCGGCCACGACCCTGGCCTTTGTCATGGGCGCGGGGTTCATTGCCGACACCGCGAGCCTGCCGCTGGTGGTTTCGAACCTGGTGAACATCGTCTCCGCGGACTTCTTCAAGATTGGCTTCAACCGTTATGCGCTGGTGATGCTGCCGGTCAACCTGGTGAGCGTGGCCGCCACCCTGGTGGTGCTGCTGTGGTTCTTCCGCCGCGATATCCCGCTGGATTACGAACCCCGACAACTGGCCGAGCCCGCCAGCGCCATCCATGACCGGGCGACCTTCATGGCCGGCTGGTGGGTGTTGCTGATCCTGCTGCTGGGCTGTTTTGCCCTGGAGCCGCTGGGCATTCCCATCAGCGCTATTTCCGCGGTGTGCGCGGCGCTGCTGCTGGCGATTGCCGCCCGCGGGCACCGGATCTCCACGCGCAAGGTGCTCAGGGAAGCGCCCTGGCAGATCGTGATTTTTTCCCTGGGCATGTACCTGGTGGTGTACGGCCTGCGCAATGCCGGGCTCACGGCGTACCTGGCCGGCTGGCTGGATGCCTTTGCCGGCGGCGGGATCTGGGGCGCGGCCCTGGGCACCGGGTTGCTCACGGCGGGCTTGTCATCGCTGATGAACAATCTGCCGACGGTGCTGATCGGCGCCTTGTCCATCGATGCCAGCCAGGCCACGGGGGTGGTCAAGGACGCGATGATCTACGCCAACGTCATCGGCAGCGACCTGGGGCCGAAGATCACCCCCATCGGCAGCCTGGCGACCCTGCTCTGGCTGCATGTACTGGAGCGCAAGGGTATTCACATTGGCTGGGGGTACTACTTCCGGGTCGGCATCGTGCTGACGCTGCCGGTGTTGCTGGCGACCCTGGCGGCCCTGGCGCTGCGCCTGTCTCTGATGTAGGCGCCGGCTTGCCGCATAGGGGCGTCTTCGCCGGCAAGTCCGCTCCTGCGGCAGATTGTCAGGAGGGCTGCGGGGGGACGTGGGGCCAGAGATCGGCCACCAGGAACAGGCGTTCGGCTTCTTCCCAGCCGCCTTCAGGGGTTTGCTCCAGGCGTACCAGCAACTGCGCCGGGGCCTGGGGGGCAAGTTCCGCCAGCCATTGCTGCAGTTGCGTGGCGGTCCAGGCCTGCTCGGCCGGGTAGTGGGCCGGCGCCAGCCAGGCGTGGCGGGGCAGGGGCTGCCAGCGCCCCGGGGCGCTCTGGGCGAAAAATGCCGGCCAGTCGCGCTGATGCAGCCAGCGCCCGCACAGGTGTTGCGGGTGGGCGCCCTGGGGCGGTTCGGCGCGACCCGGCCAGGGGTACAGCAGGTAGCCCCCCAGCCACAGGTGCGCGCTGAACTGGTGGATATCCAGTGCCGCCAGGGCTTCGCGGCTTTCGTCCCGGGCGGAAATCGGCAGTTGGTGCCCATCCAGGTGCGCCAGCTTGCGGTCCAGGCGGTCATGGCAGCCGGGGCCCAGCCATTGGGCGCTGTCCTGGCCATTGCCGGCCTGGGGGCCCAGGTACAGCTTGATCGCCAGTTCCAGGTGGTGCACGCCGTCACGGTCGCGCAGCAGCATGTCCAGTTCGCCCAGGGTGTGGCCGCCGCGGCGGATTGGCAGGTTGGCCGCCAGCAGCTCGACCCCGGGGGCGTGGCGGACGGCAAATTGCCAGAGGCGTTCGTAATACAGGCCCAGGCGCCGGGTCGGGCCCTCGGCCAGCCACTGGCGCAGGGCGCGGCTGTCCAGGTCCTGGCAGCGCAGCCAGTGGGCCAGCAGTTGCGGCGCCTGGACCCAGTCGCTGCCGGCGAGTGGGTGGCGCTGTGGCCAGGGCGTGTGGCTGAGCATCGGCGGCGCGAGGATGACCCAGGCGAGGTCGCGGACTTCAGGTTGACGCAACTGGCGGGGAAGGCCGAGCAGATCAGGGAACAGGAGCATCTTGCGAGCATAGACGCAAACCCGGGCCGATCGCGATAAATGCGTGCCACTCGCAGTTGCGGCAGGGCTGGCTAAGCCCGTGTGGCTGAAAGGATTTTGTCTAACGCCGGGTTTCGCCCATAATCCTCCGTTTCGCCCGTACCCGAACCCCGCAGGAGCCCCATGGAGCAATTTCGCAATATCGGCATTATCGGTCGCCTGGGCAGTTCCCAGGTGCTGGACACAGTTCGCCGACTGAAAAAGTTTCTGCTGGCGCGGCACCTGCACGTGATCCTTGAGGACACCATCGCCGAAGTGCTGCCCGGCCACGGCCTGCAGACTTCCTCGCGCAAGTTGCTGGGCGAGGTCTGCGACATGGTCATCGTGGTCGGTGGCGACGGCAGCCTGCTGGGCGCCGCCCGGGCCCTGGCGCGGCACAACATTCCGGTGCTGGGGATCAACCGCGGCAGCCTGGGCTTTCTCACCGACATCCGCCCCGACGAGCTGGAGGTCAAGGTCGCCGAGGTGCTGGACGGCCACTACCTGGTAGAGAACCGCTTCCTGCTGCAGGCCGAGGTGCGCCGCCATGCCGAGGCCATCGGCCAGGGCGATGCGCTGAACGATGTGGTGCTGCACCCGGGCAAGTCGACGCGGATGATCGAGTTCGAGATCTACATCGACGGCCAGTTCGTCTGCAGCCAGAAGGCCGACGGCCTGATCGTCGCCACGCCCACCGGTTCCACGGCCTACGCCCTGTCCGCCGGCGGGCCGATCATGCATCCCAAGCTGGATGCCATTGTGATTGTGCCGATGTACCCCCATACCTTGTCGGGAAGACCGATCGTGGTCGATGGCAACAGCGAGCTGAAAATCGTCGTGTCCAAAGATATGCAGATCTATCCGCAAGTTTCCTGTGACGGGCAGAACCATTTCACCTGTGCCCCGGGCGACACCATCACGGTCAGCAAGAAGGCGCAGAAACTGCGCCTGATCCACCCGCTGGACCACAACTACTACGAGGTCTGCCGGACCAAACTCGGCTGGGGCAGCCGGCTGGGCGGTGGAGGCGACTGATGCTCGATCCCGCGCGTAGCTACGACCTGATCGGTGACGTGCACGGTTGCGCCCTGACCCTGGAGCACTTGCTGGATCGGCTCGGTTATCACAAGCAGGCCGGCGTCTGGCGGCACCCGTCGCGCATGGCGGTGTTCCTCGGCGATATCATCGACCGCGGCCCGCGTATCCGTGAGTCCCTGCACATCGTCCACGACATGGTCGAGGCCGGTCAGGCCCTGTGCATCATGGGCAACCACGAGTTCAATGCCCTGGGCTGGAGCACTCCGGCGGCCGAAGGCAGCGGCAAGCAGTTCGTGCGCGAGCACACCCCGCGCCATGCCCGGCTGATCCACGAGACCCTGACCCAGTTCGAACAGCACCCGGGTGACTGGCACGATTTCCTGCAGTGGTTCTATGAGTTGCCGCTGTTTGTCGACGCCGGGCGCTTTCGCGTGGTGCACGCCTGCTGGGATGCCGGCCTGATCGCGCCGCTGCGTCAGCAGTACCCCAACGGCTGCATCGACCGCGAGTTCCTGCAGTCCGCGGCCATTCCTGACAGCTTTGCCTGTACCGCCTTCGACCGCCTGCTGCGGGGCACCGACATGCGCCTGCCCCATGGCCTGACCATGACCAGCGGCGACGGCCTGACCCGCGCCTTCTTCCGTACCAAGTTCTGGGAAGACGACCCGCAGACCTACGGCGACATCGTGTTCCAGCCCGACGCCTTGCCCGAGCCTGTGGCCCGCACGCCGTTGTCCCCGGCCGAGAAGAACAGCCTGCTGCGTTATGGCGCCGAGGAGCCGATGCTGTTCGTCGGGCACTACTGGCGCAGCGGCAAGCCGGCGCCGATCCGTCCCAACCTGGCGTGCCTGGACTACAGCGCGGTTCTCTACGGCAAGCTCGCCGCGTATCGGCTGGACCAGGAAACCCGCCTGGATCCAAATAAATTTGTCTGGGTCGACGTTGAACGGCCCGAGGTAGTGCGATGAGTGCGGTAGCGGTATTGCGCCTGCCCCTGGCGACGGACCTGAGCGGCTTCGTCAAGCTGCTGCAACGCATGCAGGTGCCTCACCGGGTCAGCGAGGAGGCGGGGGAGCAGGTGCTCTGGGTGCCGGAATCCATCAGCGAGGACGTGCGTGGCCTGTACCAGCGCTTTCCCCAGGGCGACCCCGATCAGCAACTGGACATTCCCCAGGCCAGTGCCCCGGCGCGCCCCGGCTTCGTCCAGCAACTGCGCAGCAGCCCGGTCACCGCGCTGATCCTGCTCTTGAGCCTGGCGGTATGCGGTATCACCTTGCTCGGCGACAACCTGCAGACCCTGAGCTGGTTCACCTTCCTCGAGTTCCGCGTGGTTGGCGACTACATCCAGTTCAGCTCCCTGGCCGACAGCCTGGCAGCGGGGCAGTGGTGGCGCCTGGTGACGCCGATGCTGATCCACTTCGGCTTCCTGCATATCGCCATGAACGGCATGTGGTACTGGGAGCTGGGGCGGCGCATCGAAATGCGCCAGGGCGGCATCAACCTGCTGGGCCTGACCCTGCTGTTCAGCCTGGTGTCGAATTACGCGCAGTACTACTTCAGCGGGCCGACCCTGTTCGGCGGCCTGTCCGGGGTGCTCTACGGCCTGCTCGGGCATTGCTGGATCTATCAATTGCTGGCCCCCAACCCCATCTACCGCCTGCCCCGGGGCGTGCTGGTGATGATGCTGGTGTGGCTGCTGCTGTGCCTGTCCGGGCTGGTCTCGATGATCGGTTTCGGTGAAATCGCCAACGCCGCCCACGTTGGCGGGTTGCTTATCGGATGCCTCACCGGCCTGTTGGGCGGCTTGTATAGCCGCCGACGGGCCCTTTAAACGCTGGAGTCTTGTATGTCGTCCTTTGTTGAAATGATCGAAAACATCACCCCCGAGATCTACCAGAGCCTGAAACTGGCGGTAGAGATCGGCAAATGGTCCGATGGCCGCAAGCTCACCGCCGAGCAGCGTGAACTGTCCCTGCAGGCAATGATCGCCTGGGAAATGCAAAATCTGCCCGAGGATCAACGTACCGGCTACATGGGCCCGCAGGAATGCGCCTCGAAGTCGGCGCCGGTGCCGAACATCCTGTTCAAGTCGGATGCCATCCATTGATCGAGATTGGCCGCGGTTCCATCAGTAAAATGTCGGCGCGCCTTGACGGGTCGAACGTTGAATACGCTTTTCGCCTGGGCGACAGCGAGGTACCGGTCAACCCCTTGATCGGCACCACGCTGCGCCTGGAATACCTGGGTGCGATCCATTGCAGCCATTGCGGGCGCAAGACCAAGACCAGCTTCAGCCAGGGTTACTGCTACCCGTGCATGACCAAGCTGGCCCAGTGCGATATCTGCATCATGAGCCCGGAACGCTGCCACTACGACGCCGGTACTTGCCGCGATCCGTCATGGGGCGAGCAGTTCTGCATGACCGACCACGTGGTCTACCTGGCCAACTCGTCGGGGATCAAGGTCGGCATCACCCGCGCCACCCAACTGCCGACCCGCTGGCTCGACCAGGGGGCCAGCCAGGCGCTGCCGATCATGCGCGTGGCGACCCGCCAGCAATCGGGCTTCGTCGAAGACCTGTTCCGTTCCCAGGTGGCCGACAAGACCAACTGGCGCGCCTTGCTCAAGGGTGATGCCCAGGCAGTGGACCTGGTGGCAGTGCGCGAGCAGCTGTTCGCCGCCTGCGCCGAGGGCCTGTTGGCCCTGCAGGAGCGTTTCGGCCTGCAGGCGATCCAGCCGGTGACCGATATCGAGCCTCTGGAAATCCGCTATCCGGTCGTGGAGTACCCGACCAAGATCGTCAGCTTCAACCTGGACAAGAATCCGATCGCCGAAGGCACGTTGCTGGGGATCAAGGGCCAGTACCTGATCTTCGACACCGGCGTGATCAACATTCGCAAATACACGGCGTACCAGCTCGCCGTGCATCAGTAGAAGGAATTCGCCATGCGCACCGACCAACCGAAGATGATCTACCTGAAGGACTATCAGGCCCCCGAGTACCTGATCGACGAGACCCACCTGACCTTCGAGTTGTTCGAGGACCACAGCCTGGTCCATGCGCAGCTGGTGATGCGTCGCAACCCGGCCCGAGGCGCCGGCCTGCCGCCCCTGGTGCTGGACGGCCAACAGCTGGAGCTGCTGTCGGTGAGCCTGTCCGATCAGGCCCTGAGTGCCAGCGACTACCAGCTGGACGACAGCCACCTGACCCTGCACCCGACCAGCGCCAGTTTCACCCTGGACACCAGCGTGCGCATCCACCCGGAAAGCAACACCGCCCTGGAAGGCCTGTACAAGTCCAGTGGCATGTTCTGCACCCAGTGCGAGGCCGAGGGCTTTCGCAAGATCACCTATTACCTCGACCGCCCGGACGTGATGAGCAAGTTCACCACCACCGTGGTGGCCGAGCAGCACAGCTACCCGGTGCTGCTGTCCAACGGCAACCCGATCGCCAGCGGCCCGGGAGAAGACGGCCGGCACTGGGCGACCTGGGAAGACCCGTTCATGAAACCGGCCTACCTGTTCGCCCTGGTGGCCGGAGACCTGTGGTGCGTGGAAGACAGCTTCCGCACCCAGAGCGGTCGCGACGTGGCGCTGCGCATCTATGTCGAGCCGGAAAACATCGACAAGTGCCAGCACGCGATGAACAGCCTCAAGAAGTCCATGCGCTGGGACGAAGAGACCTATGGCCGCGAGTACGACCTGGACATCTTCATGATCGTCGCGGTCAACGACTTCAACATGGGCGCCATGGAAAACAAGGGCCTGAATATCTTCAACTCCAGCGCCGTGCTGGCCCGTGCCGAAACCGCCACCGACGCCGCGCACCAGCGGGTCGAGGCCATCGTTGCCCACGAATACTTCCATAACTGGTCGGGCAACCGGGTGACCTGCCGCGACTGGTTCCAGCTGTCGCTCAAGGAAGGTTTCACAGTGTTCCGCGACGCCGGTTTCTCCGCGGACATGAACTCGGCCACGGTCAAGCGCATCCAGGACGTGGCGTACCTGCGGACCCACCAGTTCGCCGAAGACGCCGGCCCCATGGCCCACGCCGTGCGTCCGGAAAGCTTTATCGAGATCTCCAACTTCTACACCCTGACCGTGTACGAAAAGGGTTCGGAAGTTGTCGGCATGATCCACACCTTGCTCGGTGCCGAAGGCTTCCGTAAGGGCAGCGACCTGTACTTCGAACGCCATGACGGCCAGGCCGTGACCTGCGACGACTTCGTCAAGGCCATGGAAGACGCCAACGGCGTCGATCTGACCCAGTTCAAGCGCTGGTACAGCCAGGCCGGTACGCCGCGGCTGGCGGTCAGCGAGTCCTACGACGCAGCGGCGAAAACCTACAGCCTGACCTTCCGCCAGAGCTGCCCGCAAACCCCGGACAAGGTTGAAAAACTGCCGTTCGTGATTCCGGTGGCCCTGGGCCTGCTCGATAGCACCGGTGCCGACATGGCCTTGCGCCTGGCTGGTGAAGCCGCCGCCCAGGGCTCGTCCCGCGTGTTGTCGGTGACCGAGGCCGAGCAGACCTTTACCTTCGTCGACATCGCCGAACATCCGCTGCCCTCGCTGCTGCAGGGTTTCTCGGCTCCGGTGAAGCTGAGCTTCCCCTACAACCGTGACCAGCTGATGTTCCTCATGCAGCACGACAGCGACGGTTTCAACCGCTGGGACGCCGGCCAGCAATTGTCGGTGCAGGTGTTGCAGGAACTGATCGCCCAGCACCAACAGGGCCGGGCGCTGGTGATGGACGAACGTCTGGTGGCTGCCCTGGGCACTGTGCTCGCCGATGACAGCCTGGATCAGGCCATGGTCGCCGAAATGCTGTCCCTGCCGGGCGAGGCCTACCTCACCGAGATCAGCGAAGTGGCGGATGTCGAGGCGATCCACGCGGCTCGCGAGTTTGCCCGTCAGCAACTGGCTGACAGTCTGTTCGATGCCCTGTGGAAGCGCTATCAGGCCAATCGGCAGGTGTCCAAGGCCACCGCCTATGTGGCCGAGTCCGAGCATTTTGCCCGTCGCGCGCTGCAGAACATCGCTCTGTCGTACCTGATGCTGACCCACAAGCCCGAGGTGCTGGCTGCGGCCATCGAACAGTTCGACAGCGCCGACAACATGGCCGAGCGCCTGACCGCCCTGGCGGTCCTGGTCAACTCGCCGTTCGAGGCCGAGAAGGCCAAGGCCCTAGAAGTATTCGCCGAGAACTTCAAGGACAACGCCCTGGTCATGGACCAATGGTTCAGCGTGCAGGCCGGCAGCCCGTTGCCCGGTGGCCTGGAGCGGGTCAAGGCACTGATGCAGCACCCGGCGTTCAACATCAAGAACCCGAACAAGGTGCGGGCGCTGGTGGGGGCGTTTGCCGGGCAGAACCTGATCAACTTCCACGCCGCCGATGGTTCGGGCTATCGCTTCCTGGCGGACCTGGTGATCCAGCTCAACGGCTTCAACCCGCAGATTGCCTCGCGGCAACTGGCGCCGCTGACCCGCTGGCGCAAATACGACAGTGCCCGCCAGGCACTGATGAAAGGCGAACTGGAGCGCATCCGCGCCTCCGGCGAGCTGTCCAGCGATGTGTTCGAGGTGGTGAGCAAAAGCCTCGCCTGAGGCTTGTATCGCCCCCGGCATCGCCTTCGCTGGCAAGCCAGCTCCTACGGACCCAAGCCACCGCATACCCCCGTAGGAGCCGGCTTGCCGGCGAAGAGGCCCTCAAGCCTTGCACGGCCCTCGGCATTGCCTTCGCTGGCAAGCCAGCTTCTACGAGAGTGGTGGTGGGAAGGCAGGGGGGATTTGGCTCTGTAGCGCTTCGCTCAAGTCGCGGTGATAGTTCTGCGCGCCGATGGCGTGCAGGATGCCGACCCGCTCCAGCTTGCCGTGCACCTTGAGGTTGGCTTCGCACAGCTTCACCACAATCGCGCGCTTGTGCAGCTGGCCTATCACTTCTTCCAGGGTCTGCAGCCCGGTGATGTCCATGAACGGCACATGCTTGAGGCGGATGATCAGCACCTGCGGGTCGCTGTGGGTCTGGGCCAGGGCCCGTTCGAAGGTCTCCGCGGCGCCAAAGAACAACGGCCCTTCGATGGTGTAGATCAGCACGCCCGGTGGCAGGTGCAGTTGGCCACTGCGGTGCAGTTCCTGCTGCAGATCCTGTTCCACCACTTGTTGCACTTCCACCGAGGAGGCCATGCGCCGCAGAAAATGCAGCATGGCCAGGACCACGCCGATGTTCACCGCGATCACCAGGTCGCTGAACACGGTCAGCACAAAGGTGCACAGCAGGATCGCCACATCGGCCCGGGGGGCCCGTTGCAGCATGCGCTTGAAGTGGTGCAGCTCGCTCATGTTGTAGGCCACCACGAACAGGATCGCCGCCAGGGCGCACAGCGGAATGTTCGCTGCCAGCGGCGCCA
>NZ_VYKE01000608.1:0-318 GCF_032424515.1 Pseudomonas sp. JV245A | reverse complement strand
CGCAAGATCACCGCCCGATCCAAGGGCCTGTTCGCCGGCAAGCCGGCTCCTACGGATTTCGTCCCATCACGCAGTCCCTTGTAGGAGCTGGCTTGCCAGCGAAGGCGCCCGCAAGATCACCGCCCCATCCGAGGGCCTGTTCGCCGGCAAGCCGGCGCCTACGGTCGGTGTGGATTAGGCCGGGCTGCGGCCGGGCATCTGGATGCCGTGCTGCTGCACGCGGCGGTACAGGGTGGCGCGGGAAATGCCCAGGGCCTTGGCCGCCGCCACGGGTTTCCAGCGGTGGCGCACCAGGGCGTCCAGCAGGGCCTGGCGCTC
>NZ_VYKE01000607.1:0-319 GCF_032424515.1 Pseudomonas sp. JV245A | reverse complement strand
CTATGACCGCTGGCGTTTCAGCCGCGGCAGCGAAACCCGCGAAGTCCTGGTGCGTGGCGATTACCTGTGCGACGACGGTGAGGTGGCCCGGCGCTGGGCCCTGGCCGGCCACGGCATTGTCTACAAGGCCCGGCTGGATGTGGCCGAGGACATCCGCGCCGGGCGCCTGGTGCCGCTGCTCGGCGACTGGCAAGGGGAACCGGCCCCCTTCAACTTGCTGTGCCCCCATCGCCTACAGGTTTCCCAGCGGGTGCGCCTGCTGCACAGCTTTGTGTTGCAGCGCTGCCGGGCGCTGTGCCCCTGACCCGCAGCGGCTCCG
>NZ_VYKE01000606.1:0-321 GCF_032424515.1 Pseudomonas sp. JV245A | reverse complement strand
TCACCGTGGCCGGGCTGGAAGTGCCGCTGGCGTTGGTGGCGGTGTAGGTGAAACTGTCGGCGCCGGAGAAACCGGCGGTGGGGGTGTAGCTGATGCTGGTGCCGCTGGCCGTGGCAGTCCCGTGGCTGGCGGCGCTGGCCACGGCGACGCTGGTGGCGGCGCCGCCACTGAGGCTCAGAGGGATCGGGTTGGCGCTGCTGTTGGCCGCGACCGTGGCGCTGCCGGCGCTGGCAACCGGTGCCTGAATATTGATGGTGATCGAGTAGGCCTGGGACCCGGTGGCGCCGTTGGTATCGGTGGCGGTGATGGTCAGGTTGAAGG
>NZ_VYKE01000605.1:0-321 GCF_032424515.1 Pseudomonas sp. JV245A | reverse complement strand
TCACCGCGCCGTGGCTGGGGCGCTACTACCGCACCTACGACCACAGCGTCGAGCAAGAGATCAAGGCGGCCCTGGCCAGCCCGGCGGATTTTCTGCCCGGGCCCTGGCTGCCCCGGCGGGATTCGGCAGAGCACCCCAAGCGCGGTTTTGTGGTCCGCGACCGCAATCTATTGACCGCGCGCTGGCCCGGGGACTGCCACCGCTTCGCCAATGAATGGGCGAGCCTGCTGCAACAGGCTCGCGACGCCCAACCTCAGGCGCAGCAGGCAGAGCGCTGACCCGGCTTGAAGGCATGGCTGCGCGCGCCCCAGACCAGCATCA
>NZ_VYKE01000604.1:0-329 GCF_032424515.1 Pseudomonas sp. JV245A | reverse complement strand
ACGGCCGACGCTGCCGTAAGCGCCGACCAGCCCCATCACCCCTGCCCTCATGCCGCCACCTCGGTGGGTGCATCGAAGGCCTGGGCCACGGCTTGCACCTGGGGCTGCTGCATGCAACTGAAATGATCCCCGGGCACATCCACTACCCGCAGCTCACCCAGGCACAGGGCCTGCCAGTAGGCGCTCATGTCACGGTGCATGCCGGGCAGCACCTGCACCTCGCCGCTCTGGCGAATGAACAGCATGTCGCCCTGGTACGGCGTGGCCTCGTGCAGGGCTACCGCGGCCAGGCTGTGGCGCAATACCTGCAACTGCTCGCGCAGCCAGTG
>NZ_VYKE01000603.1:0-332 GCF_032424515.1 Pseudomonas sp. JV245A | reverse complement strand
TGGGCAAGGTGCGCAGCGGCTACCTGTGGCTGGTGGGGCTGCTGCCGGGGCTGTGCATCCTGGTGCTGTTCGTCTTGCGCCACAGCTGGCACAAGCACGGTTACTGGCCGCCGGTGTCCATGCCGCTGCTGATCGCGATCTTCGTCGTGTTGCAGCTGCTGGCGCTGTATGGCTGGCGCAGGACCCTGGGCAGTTTCGGGCGGCGTCTGGTGCTGCTCAGCGCCCTGGCGCTGGCGGCGCAATGGACGTTGCTGGTGGCGGTGGTGGACCCGGCCAAGGACCTGCAGTTCGACACTAAGGCCTTCGTTTCCCAGGTGGAGCAGTTGCGCCAG
>NZ_VYKE01000602.1:0-333 GCF_032424515.1 Pseudomonas sp. JV245A | reverse complement strand
TGAAGGTTATCGACAACACCGAGGACACCAGCCAGCTGGATGCCCTTAAAGGCAAGATGAGCCCAGAGCAACTGGCCGCAGGCGAACAGCACTTTGGCGAGCTGAAGGCGCGGGTGACCAGCAAGCAGGTGATGTACGACGAGGCGCGGGATGAAGAAGTGGCGATTTTCTCGGCCGAGATCCATTTCGATCTCCCCGACCTGTTCAAGGGCATGACCACGGCCGAGCGCCAGGCCTTCGTCAAGGCGGCCATCGCCAAGGCCCGGGACAGCGGCCAGTTCAAGCTGCATTACGCAGTGACCCAGTACATCATCGTCTCGCGCCTGGCCCAGC
>NZ_VYKE01000601.1:0-336 GCF_032424515.1 Pseudomonas sp. JV245A | reverse complement strand
GGCCAGGAACAGCGGGCTGCTGACCCAGCCGGGCTCCACCACCTGCGCCTGCAACAGCGGCAGCACCACATGGCCGCCACCGAATACCAGAGCGCCGACCCGGTAGAAACCATCGAACAGGCTCAGCAGGCGCCCCGGCCAG
Source organism: Pseudomonas sp. JV245A (assembly GCF_032424515.1). NCBI lineage: Bacteria > Pseudomonadati > Pseudomonadota > Gammaproteobacteria > Pseudomonadales > Pseudomonadaceae > Pseudomonas > Pseudomonas sp. JV245A. The sequence continues at coordinate 194 of NZ_VYKE01000601.1, read as the reverse complement.
AGCAGCACCAGCCCCGGCAACAGCATCAGCAGCAATAGCGCCAGCCCCAGGCAACACGCCCCCAGGCGGCGACTCGACCCAGAGGGAGGGCTCTGGACCTGCACCTGGAACACCGGCCTGATCAGCCAGCGGCCCAGCAGCGCCGCCAGCAGCATCACCAGCAACTGCCCGCCCAGGCCCGGCCAGCGCAGCAC
>NZ_VYKE01000600.1:0-338 GCF_032424515.1 Pseudomonas sp. JV245A | reverse complement strand
CTGCGAACGACTCGGAAGGAGGCGCCGCTCTTGAGGCCCTGAAGGCCCTGCGGGCCTTGTCACCGCCTGCGGCAGCAGCTACAGGTCGCGGTATTCCGGGCGCTGCGCCAGCCCTTGTTTCAGATAATCCACCAGCTTGCGCACTTTCGGTGACAGGTGCCGTTGCTGCGGGTACAGCGCCCAGACTGCGGTGTTGGGCGGTTGGTGAGCTTCCAGCAAGGAAATCAGCGTACCGTTCTGCAAGTGCTCCAGGACGTAGTAGTCCGGCAACTGGCACAGCCCCACCCCTTGCAAGGCCGCGTCCAGCACCGCCTGCCCGCTGTTGCAGCGCCAATTAC
>NZ_VYKE01000599.1:0-341 GCF_032424515.1 Pseudomonas sp. JV245A | reverse complement strand
GCACGCAGGCCGTTGCCCAGGCGCTTGGAGTCGACCTTGGTGTGGATGATTTCACCCACGGCGAGGATGTCCGCCGAGGTTTCCACCAGCGTCACCATGACCACGATGCACATCGACAGGATCGCCGCGACATGAAAGGTCGGCATGCCGAAGTGGAATGGCGTGGGCAGGCCGAACATCGGCCCTTGGGTGACCCCGGAGAAGTCCGCCATGCCCAGGAACAGCGCGATCACCGTACCGATGATCATGGCCAGGAGAATCGACAGACGGGAAATCGCCGCGCTGCCGATCTTGCTCAACAGCAGCACCAGCACCAGGGTCACCGCTGCCAGGCCGATGTT
>NZ_VYKE01000060.1:0-32701 GCF_032424515.1 Pseudomonas sp. JV245A | reverse complement strand
GTGCCGGCCTTCGCCCCGCGTTTTGCCCGGATTGCCGAGGTGGTGGTGGAAGACCCCGCTATTCGTCAGGCGGCCCGCGAGAGTTTCCGTTTCTATCGCGAACAGGGCTATCCTCTGCAAGATCACCGTTTACAGCGACTCTGAGCACCCGATGGACACTCCCAATCCGCTGCAAAAGCCCGCGCACCTGCTGGATGACCTCGAGTCGATCCGTAAACTGCTCGGCGATGAAAACCTGCAACCGCCACTGCTGACCGAGACCGTCAGCAGCGAAGTACAGATTCCCCTGCTGTTCGACATGGTGGGCAACCAGCAGCCGGCCGCTGCCCAAGCCGCTCCTGCCGCACCCGCCAAGGCGCAACCCGCGCCAGCCCCGGCGCAAGCCGCCGCACCCGCACCGGCTCAAGCGGCAACACCCGCTCCAGTACCTGCTGAGGCGGCCCCCGTCGCCAAGCCTGCCCCTGCCAGCAACAACGCCGATGCCTTGCTGCACCTGGACAGCGAACTGCGCGCCGCCGCACAACTGATCATGCAGGACGTGATCGACGACTTCGCGCCGCATATCGAAACCGAGATCAAGCGTCGCCTCGACGCCCGCCTGGAACGCCTGCTCGCAGCGACCACCAGCGGCAAACCATAAGCCACACGCAAAAGCCGGGCCGGGCCATCTTGTCGCTTGCCGCTGGTGGCTTGCTGCCGCCCCCCTCCGCTATACTTCCCGGCTTTTCCTGAATAAATGCCAATAGGGTCCCGCCGCGCATGGATAAGACCTACCAGCCGCACGCCATTGAAACTTCCTGGTACCAGACCTGGGAGTCCGAGAACTACTTCGCCCCGCAAGGCGCGGGCGACTCCTACACCATCATGATCCCGCCGCCGAACGTCACCGGCAGCCTGCACATGGGCCACGGCTTCAACAACGCGATCATGGACGCCCTGATCCGTTTCCGCCGCATGCAGGGTCGCAACACCCTGTGGCAGCCGGGCACCGACCACGCCGGTATCGCCACGCAAATGCTGGTGGAGCGCCAGATCGAAGCCCAGGGCCAGAATCGCCATGACCTGGGCCGGGAAAAATTCCTCGAGAAAGTCTGGGAATGGAAGGATCAGTCCGGGGGCAACATCAGCCGCCAGATCCGCCGCCTGGGCTCCTCCGTGGACTGGAGCCGCGAGCGCTTCACCATGGACGACGGCCTCTCGGAAGCGGTGAAGGAAGCCTTCGTGCGCCTGCACGAAGACGGCCTGATCTACCGCGGCAAGCGCCTGGTCAACTGGGACACCAAGCTGCACACGGCGATTTCCGACCTCGAAGTGGAAAACCACGACGAGAAGGGTTTCCTGTGGAACCTCAAGTACCCGCTGGCCGACGGCGCCAAGACAGCCGAAGGCAACGACTACCTGATCGTCGCCACCACCCGTCCGGAAACCATGCTCGGTGACTCCGCCGTCGCGGTGAACCCTGAAGACGAGCACTACAAGGCCCTGATCGGCAAATTCGTCGAGCTGCCCCTGGTGGGCCGCCGCATCCCGATCATCGCCGATGACTACTGCGACCCCGAATTCGGCACCGGCTGCGTGAAGATCACCCCGGCCCACGACTTCAACGACTATGAAGTCGGCAAGCGCCACAACCTGCCGCTGCTCAACATCTTCGACAAGAACGCCGCCGTACTGCCGGCCTGCCAGGTGTTCAACCTGGACGGCAGCCTGAACGACAGCATCGACGGCAAGATCCCGGCCGAGTACGTGGGCCTGGACCGCTTCGAAGCACGCAAGCAGATCGTGGCCGCGTTCGACGCCGCCGGCCTGCTGGTGAGCGTCGACGACCACGCGCTGAAAGTGCCGAAGGGCGACCGTTCCGGCACCGTCATCGAGCCGTGGCTGACCGACCAGTGGTATGTCTCCACCAAGCCGCTGGCAGAACCTGCCATCGCCGCCGTGGAAGACGGCCGCATCGCCTTCGTGCCCAAGCAGTACGAGAACATGTATTTCTCCTGGATGCGTGACATCCAGGACTGGTGCATCAGCCGCCAGCTGTGGTGGGGCCACCGCATTCCGGCCTGGTACGACGAGTCGGGCAAGGTCTATGTCGGCCGCGACGAAGCGGAAGTACGGGCCAAGCACAACCTCGGCCCGGACGTTGCCCTGCAGCAGGACAACGACGTGCTCGACACCTGGTTCAGTTCGGGGCTGTGGACCTTCTCCACCCTGGGCTGGCCGGAGCAGACCGACTTCCTCAAGACCTTCCACCCCACCGACGTGCTGGTCACCGGCTTCGACATCATTTTCTTCTGGGTCGCCCGGATGATCATGCTCACCATGCACCTGGTGAAGAACGAAGACGGCACGCCGCAGGTTCCGTTCAAGACCGTGTACGTGCACGGCTTGGTCCGCGACGGCCAGGGCCAGAAGATGTCCAAGTCCAAGGGCAACGTCCTCGACCCGCTGGACATCATCGACGGTATTGACCTGGAAACCCTGGTGCAGAAGCGCACCACCGGCCTGATGCAGCCCAAACTGCAGAAAGCCATCGAGAAGCAGACCCGCGCCGAATTCGCCGACGGCATCGCCAGCTACGGCACCGACGCCCTGCGTTTCACCTTCTGCTCCCTGGCCACCACTGGTCGCGACATCAAGTTCGACATGGGCCGCGTCGAGGGTTACCGCAACTTCTGCAACAAGATCTGGAACGCCGCGCGCTACGTGCTGGACAAGGGCGAGGACTGCGGCCAGAACGGCGAAGCTTACGAGCTGTCCCTGGCGGACCGCTGGATCATCTCGCAGCTGCAGCGCACTGAAGCCGAAGTCACCCGCCAACTCGACCAGTTCCGTTTCGACCTGGCCGCCCAGGCCCTGTACGAGTTCATCTGGAACCAGTACTGCGACTGGTACCTGGAGCTGTCCAAGCCGGTGCTGTGGGACGAGAACTCGCCGGTTGAGCGCCAGCGCGGCACCCGTCGCACCCTGGTACGGGTACTGGAAGTGGCGCTGCGCCTGGCGCATCCGTTCATGCCGTTCATCACCGAGGAAATCTGGCAGCGCCTGGCGCCGTTGGCAGGCAGCACCGGCAAGACCATCATGCTGCAACCTTGGCCGGTGGCTAACGAAACCCGCATCGACCAAGGCGCCGAGGACGACATCGAATGGCTCAAGGGCCTGATGCTCGGCACTCGCAACATTCGCGCGGAAATGAACATCGGCCCGGGCAAGCCCCTGGCCCTGTTCCTGAAGAACGTCAGCGCCGAAGACCAGCGTCGCCTGACCGAGAACGAAGCCTTGCTGAAGAAGCTGGCCCGACTCGAATCCATCACGGTGCTGGGTGCCGGCGACGAAGCACCGCTGTCCGCCACGGCGCTGGTGGGCGAGATGGAAGTGCTGGTGCCGATGGCAGGCCTGATCGACAAGGGCGCCGAACTGGCGCGCCTGGACAAGGAAATCCAGCGCCTGCAAGGCGAAGTGCAACGCGTGGGCGGCAAGCTGTCCAACGCCTCCTTCGTCGACAAGGCCCCGGCCGAAGTGATCGAGAAGGAACGCGCCAAACTGGCCGAGGCCGAACAGGCCCTGGGCAAGCTGGCGGAGCAGCACGCACGGATCTCCAGCCTGTAACGGCGATTCGCGCAGTGTGAAAGAGGGAGGCCCGCAGAGGCCTCCCTTTTTTATTGGCGGCAGATCGCTTTCGCTGGCAAGCCAGCGAAAGCGTTACGCGGTGGTTTGCCAGGAGCCGGCTTGCCGGCGGCGAAGCCTCCCGCCCCAACGCCGCAAGATATGGGACAATGCCCGCCACTTTGAACCAGCCCCGAATCGATCCCCCATGACCGCCCCCAACACCCCCAAGCCTGCGCGCAAAAAACCCAAGCCTGCCTCCCCAGCCAAAGCCGCCACGCCCCGGGAAAAGGCCAGCCTGCATCCGCGCAATCGTCACCAGGGGCGTTACGACTTCCCGCAACTGATCAAGAGCACCCCGGAGCTGGGGCAATTCGTGATCCTCAATCCCTATGGCAAGGAAAGCATCGATTTTGCCGACCCGGCCGCCGTGCGGGTATTCAACCGGGCCCTGCTCAAGGCCTTCTACGGCATCGCCCACTGGGATATTCCGACGGACTTCCTCTGCCCACCAGTGCCCGGTCGTGCTGACTATGTGCACTTCCTCGCCGATCTGCTGGCCAGCCACAACCAGGGTGAAATCCCTCGTGGCGCAGCCGTGCGGGTACTGGATGTCGGCGTCGGCGCCAACTGCATCTACCCCCTGATCGGCTACAGCGACTACCGCTGGCAGTTCCTCGGCTCGGACATCGACAGCACCGCCCTGGCGGCGGCCAAGGCGATTGTCCAGGCCAACGGCTTGAACAAGGCCATCAGCCTGCGCCAGCAAGGCAATCCCAGACAGATCCTCACCGGCCTGCTGGACAGCACCGAGCGTTTCGACCTGACGATGTGCAACCCGCCCTTCCATGCCTCCCTGGACGAAGCCACCCGCGGCAGCCAGCGCAAATGGCGAGCCCTGGGCAAGGCCGATCCCAAGCGCAAGCTGCCGGTGCTGAACTTCGGCGGCCAGGCACGGGAACTCTGGTGCGAGGGCGGCGAGATCCGTTTCGTCAGTCAGTTGATCAGCGAGAGCGCGGGCGTCGGCCAGCAAGTGCTGTGGTTCAGCACCCTGGTGTCAAAGGCTTCGAACCTGCCAGCCATTGAAAGCGCACTGAAAAAGGCCGGAGCCCTGGAAAGCCAGGTGGTGGAAATGTCCCAGGGACAGAAACAGAGCCGCTTCGTCGCCTGGACCTTCAAGGACAAGGCACAGCAACAGGCCTGGGGTCAGGAACGCTGGGTTAGGAAGAACTAGAGAGGCGGGGAATTCAAAGACGATTCACCTTGCGTGAATCGGTGTCACACAAACCGTGCCCGGAAGACTTCTGAGCACGGTTTCACTGCAAGTATTACTTGTTAACAGCGTCGGTCAGGCCTTTAGCCACAACCAGCTTGATAACTTTCTTGGCAGCGATTTCGATGGCAGCGCCAGTCGATGGGTTACGGCCAGTACGGGCAGGACGCTCGGTCACTTTCAGTTTGCCGATACCTGGCAGAGTGATTTCGCCGCCATTTTCCAATTGATCAGCAACGATCTGAGCCAGTTGGTCCAGGGCGTTACGCGCGGTGGTTTTCGGCGCGTCGATAGCTTCAGCGATATCAGCGATCAGTTGGTCTTTAGTAATAGCCATTGTGGTGTTCCTTCCCTATCAAATTCATTTGGATTGCAGAGTGCAGTGTCAGCCATCGAGCCAGATCTTGTGAATCTGGCACCCCGGTTACAACCACGACAGATCGGGGTTATAGATACCGAAATCAGGGTTTGGTTCGACCCGACAAATGCTGAATGCACGCTTAACGCTGAGACATCGCGTAAGACGGGGCAAAACTAGCACACAGACGGGGAAATATCCGCCTCTACCTAGCCATTTGGTCAGCTTTATTGCTCTAAATCGGTAAAAAAATGCATAAGCCTTACCGACGAGCCGTTCATCACCCGGCAAACCGCGCCAAAACCAGCGGGTGCGGTACACTGGGCACTTTTTCGGGGTGCCCGCCCTCCCCCTTCAATCAGCCGAGAAGCCCATGCCGATCCGTCATTGCATCGTCCACCTGATCGACAAAAAACCCGACGGCAGCCCAGCAGTCCTGCACGCCCGCGATTCCGAACTGGCAGAGTCCGCGGCCATCGAGAACATGCTCGCCGACCTCAATGAAAGCTATAACGCCAAACAGGGCAAAGCCTGGGGCCTGTTCCACCCCGAGTCCGGTGCGTTCCCCTTCAGCGGCTGGCTGAAGGAGTACCTGGACGGCGGCCAGGACTTCACCGCGTTCAGCCGGGTGGCGGTGGAGCATCTGCAGAAGCTGATGGAAGAGTCCAACCTGTCGGTGGGCGGCCACGTACTGTTCGCCCACTACCAGCAAGGCATGACCGACTACCTGGCGATCGCCCTGCTGCACCACAGTGAGGGCGTGGCGGTGACCGACCAGCTGGACGTGACGCCGTCCCGTCACCTGGACCTGGGCCAGCTGCATCTGGCGGCGCGGATCAACATCTCCGAATGGCAGAACAACAAGCAGTCCAAGCAGTACATCTCCTTTATCAAGGGCAAGAACGGCAAGAAGGTCTCGGAGTATTTCCGCGACTTCATCGGCTGCCAGGAAGGTGTCGACGGCCCGGGCGAGACCCGCACCCTGCTCAAGGCCTTCAGCGACTTCGTGGAAAGCGAGGACCTGCCGGAAGACTCGGCCCGGGAGAAGACCAAGACCCTGGTGGACTACGCCAGCAGCCAGGCCAAGCTCGGCGAACCCATGGGCCTGGAAGAACTCTCGGAACTGATCGACGAGGATCGCCCCAAGGCCTTCTACGATCACATCCGCAACAAGGACTACGGGCTGTCACCGGAGATCCCCGCGGACAAGCGCACCCTGAACCAGTTCCGCCGCTTCACCGGTCGCGCCGAGGGCCTGTCCATCAGTTTCGAGGCCCATCTACTGGGTTCGAAGATCGAGTACGACGAAGAAGCCGGGACCCTGATCATCAAGGGCCTGCCCACCCAGCTGACCGACCAGCTCAAGCGCCGTAACTGATGCTCCAGGGGGTATTGAAGAAGTTCCTGCTGATCCTGCTGGTGGTGGTGACCTACCAGCACTGGGGCAAGATCGAACGGCTGTTCAACCCTTCGGCAATGGTCAGCGAAGAGACCCGCGAGCATGCCCGGGTGGTGCTGTACGCCACCGACTGGTGCGGCTACTGCAAGGCCACCCGGCGCTTTCTCGATCAGAAGGGCATTCCCTTCCGGGAATTCGACATCGAGAAAGACGCCGCGGCACGCCAGGCCTACACCGCCCTGGGCGGTGCCGGGATTCCGATCCTGGACGTGAATGGCACCCTGATCCGCACCCACGATCCCGACGCAATCATGGCCGCGCTGAAGCCCTAGCAGCCGTTTCGCTTGCCGGCGAAGGGGGCGGCCGCTCTGGGAATGCCTTCGCAGGCAAGCCAGCTCCTGCAGATATGCATCACTGGGCCTGGATGCGAAAGCCCAGCCGTGGGAAGTGCACGTGGACCACACCTGCACGTGGATCTTCACGGCGCAGGATCAGCTCTTCAGTGCCGGCGAACAGCAACTCGCCCGCCACCGGGTCGACACCGTAGTCAGTCGCGGCAATCACCACCTGCTGGCCCGCCTTGAAGCCGTTGGGGTCGACGAACTGTTCATCCGGCAGCGCCGCCGGGGTGGCACTGCGCGAGACCTCGAGGGCCTCTTCGGCGCTCATTTCAGTGAAGGAGCCATGCCCGAAACCCAGGACCCGCGCCAGCCAGCCAGCAACCGCCGGGTAGTCGTCCACCAGCGGCGCGGTCACCGGCGTGCCCTTGAGGAACCACAGCGGGTGAGCCAGGGCAATATCGGCAATCGACGGTTGGCCAAACAGGAAGTCCCCGGGCTCGCGCTGCAACTGCTGCTCCAGGCGCGCCATGAGGGTCGGCCACTGATGCTTGGCCACCTCCAGAGGCAGCCGGCTGGCGCTGCCGCCACTGAACAGCCCGGCACGGTCGGCCATGAAGGCCTTGACCGCTTCCGGCGGCAGCTTGCCGAAACGCACGGCTGCGGATTCAGGCTGGAATACCAGGGTCACCGCGTGCTGGAACACTACCGAATCGACCCAGGCGGCGAAGGCCGCACTGATCATTTCCTGGCCTTCGGGAAACAGCGCAGGCGAGGATTTTTCCTGCTCCAGGCGGCGCGCGATCAAGGCCGTGTCGCAATAGATATCCGCGCCGACCTGCAACACCGGGGTCTTGCGATAGCCACCGGTCAGGGCGGTCAGGTCGGGCTTGGGCATCACCGGGGAAATCTTCACCGAGCGCCAGGACAGACCCTTGAAACCCAGCAGCAAGCGGGCTTTTTCCGCAAAGGGAGAGGTCGGGTAATGGTGGAGAATCAACTCTGACATGCTGGGGTCCGCCGGAAGAGGGAGAGCGCTGAGCTTAGCGCGCAATCCGTGGACGGCCTACAGATCCGGCTGATGAGAACCTATCAGTCAGATTGATGCCGCGGCGGTGGCCGAAGCCACCAGGCATTCCTTGGCACTCTTCCTGAGCTTCTTGATCAGCCGCTCCTGGCGCAAGGCTTCGCCCTTGTCCCGGCAAGCCTCGGTATAGACCAGCGCCACCGCCGGGCTGGAGAGAAAGAAACGCGCGCCCTTGCCGCTCTGGTGCTTGGCGAAGCGCTTCACCGGGTCGTCGCTGATACCGCAGTACAGGGCACCGTTGGCCGCCCGCACCAGATACACGAACCAGGGCTTGGCGTCAGTGGCAGGCTGCGCCGTTTCGGCACTGGAGGATGAAAGAGGGCTGGTCACAAAAGGTATCGAGGCCTGTGGATAACAAGCCGCGATCTTAGCAGAGGATGGCTTTCAGCGACCGCTCTGGAAGGCCTTGAGCCCCTTGCGCGCCTGGGCTCGAACAGCATTCTTGAGCAGCGGCGTCCAGCCCAGCAGCAGGCCCTTGGTGCCCAGGGCCTGGCGCGCCCAACGCCACATGTCGAACTGATCGTGATGCTCGCAGATCTTGCCGTCGCGAAACACGAACCGGGCCTGGATATCGTTGATCACCGTATTGCCGGTCTGGCTGAACAGGTAGGTGGCAACCCAGTGCGCGCCGCCGGAATTCGAGTCGGCACGCACCTGATCGAAAGTCAGGGAAAAGTCCTTGGCACGGGAGGTGAGCATGCGCCACATATCGCCGGCATCACGCCCGCGCAACTCGCCGAACGCCGGGTCACTGAACAGCACATCCTCGGTGTAGCAGGCGCTCATGGCCTCGGCATCCAGGCGCTGGAAAGCCTGATAGAACTCGGTGATCAGGGCGCGATGGGCATCACTCATGAACGGACTCCGAAAGGGCAAGGGGGATGCAGCACAATAATCCGCAACCCCGGCGAACACTATCGGCATTTACCGGGCAAATAGTGCAAGCAAGGCCCGTCAGATTCTCTCGCTCTGCACCTGCACATGCAGCGAACGACCGGCGCCCAGCCCGGCAATGATCGCACCGCAGCCCAACACCGCGAAAATCCAGCCCACAGCGTTCCAGCCCCCGGTCCAGTCGTGCACCAGGCCCACCGCAAACGGCCCCATGGAAGCCAGGGTGTAGCCGATGCCCTGGGCCATGCTCGACAGGTTGGCCGCCACATGGGGGTCCCGGGAGCGCAGCACGATCAGGGTCAGGGCCAGGCTGAAGGTGCCACCCTGCCCCAGGCCCAGCAGGACCGCCCAGCCCCACAGGCCCTCGATGGGCGCGTACAGGCAACCGAACAGGCCGACCAGGGTCATCAGCATGACAATCACGATGGCCAGGCGCTGGTCCTTGCCCCGGGTCGCCAGCCAGGGCGCCGCCAGAGAACTGGCCAATTGCACGATCACCGAACCGGACAGCACCAGCCCGGCCTGGGTCGGGGTCAGCCCACGGCCGATCAGGATCGACGGCAACCAGCCAAACACGATGTAGGCCAGGGAGGATTGCAGGCCCATGTACAGGGTTACCTGCCAGGCCAGGCGGTCCCGCAACAGGCCGCGCACGCGAAAGGCCACATGGTGAGCACCGTGCTTGTGCCCCACCTGAGGCAACCAGAACAGGGCCGCCACCAGCGCCGGCACCACCCAGATGCCCAGCCCCATGGCCCAACTGCCCCCGAAATGCTGGCTCAGAGGCACCGTGGCCCCCGCCGCCATCGCCGCGCCCAGGCACAGGGCCATGGTGTAGACCCCGGTCATGGTGCCCGCGTGCCGGGCGAAGTCACGCTTGACGATACCCGGCAGCAGCACCCCGATCACGCTGATGCTGGCGCCGGCCAGGATGCTCCCGGCAAACACTCCGACCTCACCGAAGGAACTGCGCAGCACAATGCCCAGGGCCAGGGTCATGAGGATGCCCAGCACCACCCGCTCGGCGCCGAAGCGCCGGGCCAGCAGCGGCGCCAAAGGCGCGAACAGCCCCAGGCACAGCACCGGCAAGGTAGTCAGCAGCCCGGCCTTGGCGGCCGATAGCCCCAGGTGCTGCGACACATCACTGAGCAGTGGCGCCATGCTCGACAGCGCCGGACGCAGGTTCAGCGCCACCAGGATCAGCCCCAGCAGCAACAGCCAGGGGCGCTGCAGAGGCGGTGGAGCCTGCTGCACCTCCTCATCATCAGCCTCGGCGTCGATCAGCAGCTCTTCGAGCTCGGCGGAACGCCGAGGCGAGGACGGGGTATTCGCAGGTACCGTTTGATTGGACATGGAGGTCTCGGACTCAGGATTCGTTGATCAGCTGGCGGGAAATGTTCTTGGCTCGTTCGGGGTCGCGTTGCTCGATGGCATCCAGCAGGTGCTGGTGCCGATCGAAGACTTCCTGACGCCTGGGGGTCACGGTCAGGGTCTGGCGCAACTGGGCGCCGACCACGCTGGAGAAATAGCGATACAGCTGGCTGAGGGTCGGGTTGTGGGCGGCGTCCACCAGGCGCTGGTGAAACACCAGGTCGCAGGCGATGTAGCTTTCCAGGTCGCCATGAAAGTGCCCGCCGCTGACGGCCAGCGCATCGCTCAGGGCGTGCAGGTCCTCGTCGGTGCGGCGCAGGGCGGCCAGGCCGACGGCCTCAACTTCCAGAATGTGGCGGGTTTCCCGGGCCTGCTCCAGGGAGCACTGGGACAGTGCCTGGAGCATGTCCAAGGGATCGGCCACCGCCCGCAGGTAACTGCCGTCACCCTGGCGGATCTCGATCAGCCCGGAAAACGCCAGTACCCGCAGGGCCTCGCGCACCGTGTTGCGGCTGATGCCCAGCTCACTGGCCAGTTCCGGTTCGGTGGGCAGGCGCTGGCCCACGACCCAGGCGCCATTGGTGATGCGCAGGCGCAGTTGCTCCAGGGCCTGGTCGACCAGGGAACGTTTGATCAGGGGGGATATTTCGCTCATTGAACTCACTCTTTCATCCAATCATCGGACGAATTGCCTGGCATGGTATTCAGACCTTTCCCAGAGTTCAACGTTTTAGGCTGGAGCAGGCACTTTCGCCATTTCAGCCAGGCCTTGACAAAAAACCCTATAAGGGTAATTTCAATCAAGCCTCAAGGGTGTCTCATGGAAAAGAAAACACCTCATTACGACCTGTCGCTGATCAAGGCACAGGTCGTTCGGCAAGGGGCACAAGCCTTCACTCGAAGCGCGTTGCTCTGCGGCAAGGAACTCGGATTGTCCTTGGCGGCCATGCAACGAGTGATAGCCGGACTCCAGGGCAGCATGTTCTACAAATCGATGACCACCTATCACAATCACCGGGTGTGGCAGGACGTGTATTACACCGGCATCGATAACCGGACGCTCTACATCAAGATCACCCAGCGCCCCGGCATAGGGCCTCCAGTGATCTCCTTCAAGGAGGCACAAGCATGAAACGACAACAGTGCTACAGCTGCGGCGCTCCCACCGGCATGCTGGCGTTCGAGCAGCGCAGCGAGCTCATCGACTACCGGCACCTGCAGCGTCACCTCCATGGCCTGGCGGGTTGGGAATGCCAGGAATGCGGTGAAATCGAATTCGACGCACCGAGCGCAGAACGTTACGCCGCCGCGGGCGACCAATTGCTGGAGGAGTACCGGCAGAGCGTCGCCGCCGACATGAAGCGCATCCGCCGCAAGCTGCACCTTTCCCAGAAAGAAGCGGTCAGGCTGCTGTCGGGTGGCGGGCACAATGCCTTTTCCCGTTACGAGCGCGGCGAAGTCGGCGCGCCCCAGCCGCTGTACATGCTGATGCGCCTGCTGGATCGCCACCCGCAGTTGATGAAGGACGTACTGGAGCTCAGCGAACCGCAACTGGCGCCCTCAGCCTTGAGCGACCAACCCGAACCACAGCTCGGCGCTGCCGGCCGTTGAACGCCGGGCAAAAATAAACCCGGAGCCAGTCCGGGTTTATCGTCAGCGCAGGCCCCGCTGCAGCATCAATGCAGGATCTGGCTCAGGAACAGCTTGGTACGGTCGTTCTGCGGGTTGTCGAAGAAATCGTTGGGCGCCGCCTGCTCGACGATCTCGCCCTTGTCCATGAAGATCACCCGGTTGGCCACGGTGCGGGCAAAGCCCATTTCGTGGGTCACGCAGAGCATGGTCATGCCGTCTTCGGCCAGGCCGATCATGGTGTCCAGCACCTCCTTGACCATCTCCGGGTCGAGGGCCGAGGTGGGCTCGTCAAAGAGCATGATCTTGGGCTTCATGCACAACGCCCGGGCAATCGCCACCCGTTGCTGCTGGCCACCGGAAAGCTGGCCCGGGTACTTGTTGGCCTGCTCCGGAATGCGCACTCGCTCCAGGTAATGCATGGCGATTTCCTCGGCCTTGCGCTTGGGCATCTTGCGTACCCACATCGGCGCCAACGTGCAGTTCTGCAAAATGGTCAGGTGCGGGAACAGGTTGAAGTGCTGGAACACCATGCCCACTTCCCGGCGAATGGCCTCGATCTGCTTGAGGTCGTTGGTCAGTTCCACGCCGTCCACCACGATGCGCCCCTGCTGGTGTTCTTCCAGGCGGTTGAGGCAGCGGATGGTGGTGGATTTGCCCGACCCCGAAGGCCCGCACAGGACAATGCGCTCGCCTTGGCGGACGTTGAGGTTGATGTCCTTCAACACGTGGAACTGGCCGTACCACTTGTTCACACCCTGCATCTGAATAATGCCTTCAGGGCCCACAGGCTTTTTGCTCGCTTGACTCATGGAGATACTCCTAACGCTTGTGGCCTGTGTCCAACTTACGCTCCAGGTGCATGGAGTAGCGGGACATACCAAAACAGAAAATCCAGAACACCAGGGCCGCGAAGACATAGCCTTCGGTGGCCATGCCCAGCCATTTGGGGTCGGCGGCGGCTTGCTTGACGCTGTTGAGCAGGTCGAACAGGCCGATGATGATCACCAGGCTGGTGTCCTTGAACAGGGCGATGAAGGTGTTGACGATGCCGGGAATCACCAGCTTCAGGGCCTGCGGCAGAATCACCAGCCCCATGGCACGCCAGTAGCCCAGGCCCATGGCCGCAGCCGCTTCGTACTGGCCCTTGGGAATGGCCTGCAAGCCACCCCGCACCACCTCGGCCACATAGGCCGACTGGAACAGGATCACCCCGATCAGCGCACGCAACAGCTTGTCGAAATTCATGCCTTCGGGCAGGAACAGCGGCAGCATCACCGAGGACATGAACAGCACGGTGATCAGCGGCACGCCGCGCCAGAACTCGATGAAGGTCACGCAGACCACGCGGATCGCCGGCAGGTTGGAGCGCCTTCCCAATGCCAGCAGGATCCCTAGCGGCAGTGCCCCGGCGATGCCCACGGTGGCAATCACCAGGGTCAGCATCAGGCCACCCCACTGGCTGGTGGCCACCGTGCTCAGGCCCAGGTAACCGCCGTGCAACAGGCTGTAGGCAATGATCGGGTAACCCACCAGGAAGCACAGCCCGTAGATCGCCTTGCGCGGGAAGCGCGAGATGAACAACGGTGCAGCACCGATCACCGCCAGCCACACGCTCAGGTCCACTCGCCAGCGCAGTTCCACCGGGTAGTAGCCGTACATGAACTGGCCGAAGCGCTGCTGGATGAACACCCAGCAGGCGCCGCCCCTGGTGCAGTCGGCGCGAGAGGTACCGACCCAGTTGGCGTCGAGAATCGCCCAATGCAGCAGCGGCGGCACTACCAGGTAGATCAGGTAGAAGGCAAACAGGGTCAACAGGGTATTGAGCCAGTTGGAGAACATGTTGGCGCGCATCCACGCCAGCACGCCGATACTGCGGCTGGGCGGCGGCATATCGGGCTTGAAGGTATGAGTCGTCATGGGCGCTTCCTCACCGCTCGATCAGCGCAATGCGCTTGTTGTACCAGTTCATCAGCAGGGAAATGCTGATGCTGATCGCCAGGTACACGCTCATGGTGATGGCAATGACTTCAATGGCCTGGCCGGTCTGGTTGAGCACCGTGCCGGCGAACAGCGAAACCATTTCCGGGTAGCCGATACCCGCGGCCAGGGAAGAGTTCTTCGCCAGGTTCAGGTATTGGCTGGTCAGCGGCGGAATGATCACTCGCAGGGCCTGGGGAATGATCACCTTGCGCAGGGTCGGGCCGTTGCGCAGCCCCAGGGAGCGGGCCGCCTCGGTCTGGCCGTGGCTCACCGACTTGATCCCGGACCGCACGATCTCGGCGATGAACGCCGCGGTGTAGACAGTCAGGGCCAGGGTCAGGGCCAGCAGCTCGGGAATCAGTACCCAGCCGCCGACGAAATTGAACCCCGCCAGCTTCGGCATCTCCCAGTGCACCGGCGAGCCGAAGATCAGCGTGCACAACGCGGGAATCACCAACAGCAGGCCCAGGCCGCTCCAGAACTTGTGAAAAGGCACGCCGGTGGCTTCAAAGCGCCGGTTGGCCCAGCGGCACATCAGCGCGATGGTGCCGATGGCCAGGACCAGGCTTGCGACAAACGCCCAGAAACCGGGGGCCATCTGCGCCGCCGGCATGTTCAGGCCGCGGCTGCTGACAAAGAACATATCGCCAAAGTTGTGGCTGTTGCGCGGCCCCGGCATGGTCAGGAATACCGCGAAGTACCAGAACAGGATCTGCAGCAGCGGCGGAATGTTGCGGAACACTTCCACATACACCGTCGCCAGCTTGCTGATGATCCAGTTCGGCGATAGCCGCGCCACACCGATGATGAACCCCAGCAGGGTCGCGAGGATCACCCCGATAAAGGTCACCAGCAGGGTGTTGAGCAGGCCGATGACGAACACCCGGGCATAACTGTCCGCTTCGGTGTAGGCAATCAGGTGTTGCGCGATGCCGAACCCGGCGCTGCGCTCGAGAAAGTCGAAACCCGAGGTGATCCCTCGGTGCTGGAGGTTGGTTTGCGTGTTGTCGAACAGAAACCAGCCCAGCGAAACCACCGCCACCAGGGTGATGATCTGGAACAGCCAGGCGCGCACACGGGGATCGCTGAGGCTGAGCCTCTGCTTGGGTGCGCCGATTGTATTTTGCATGAAGTGCCCCAGGAATAATGGAACAGAACATCACCCGGCGGTTGGCCCGCCGGGTGATAGAACCATCAGCGCACAGGTGGTGCGTATTGGATGCCGCCGTTGTTCCACAGCGCGTTCAGGCCGCGGTCGATGGCCAGTGGCGTGCTCTTGCCGAGGTTTTTCTCGAACACTTCACCGTAGTTACCTACTTGCTTGACGATCTGCACCACCCAGTCCTTCGGCAGTTTCAGGTCTTTGCCGTATTCACCGTCCGCGCCCAGAAGACGTGCAACATCAGGGTTCTTGGTGGATTTGGCTTCAGCCTCGACGTTCTTCGAGGTGACGCCCGCCTCTTCGGCGTTGAGCATGGCGAACAGGGTCCACTTGACGATGCTGAACCACTCTTCGTCGCCCTTGCGCACCACCGGGCCCAGGGGCTCCTTGGAGATGGTTTCCGGCAGAACGACATAGTCGGTAGGGGTTGCCAGCTTGCTGCGCTGTGCGTAGAGCTGGGATTTGTCGGAGGTCAGTACGTCGCAACGCCCGGACTCCAGGGACTTGGCGCTTTCGTCAGAGGTATCGAAAGTGATCGGGGTGTATTTCAGACCATTGCCGCGGAAGTAGTCCGACACGTTCAGTTCGGTAGTAGTACCGGCTTGAATACAGATAGTCGCACCGTCCAGCTCTTTGGCGCTTTTTACGCCCAGCTTTTTGTTCACCAGGAAACCGATGCCGTCGTAATAGGTGACGCCGGCGAACACCAGGCCCATGCCCGCATCGCGGGAACTGGTCCAGGTGGTATTGCGCGACAGCACGTCGATCTCGCCGGACTGCAGCGCAGTGAAGCGCTCCTTGGCGTTCAACTGGCTGAACTTGACCTTGGTCGCATCGCCGAACACCGCAGCCGCCACCGCGCGGCAGACGTCGGCATCGATGCCGAGGATCTTGCCGGTGGCATCCGGTACCGAGAAGCCCGGCAAACCGTCACTGACGCCGCATTGCACGAATCCTTTCTTCTGTACTGCATCGAGGGTCGCACCCGCCTGTGCGAAACCGCTCATACCCAGCACCGTTGCTGCCGTGACGGCAGCCAGGGTGGATTTCAACATCTTCATTCAAACCTCCAATTTTGCTCTTGTTGTGTCGGAGCTTGAGTCCTGCCGCACCCTCATGAGGCGCTGTTGACCCGTGTCGGCTTTTTTATGGGGTCAAGCGGCGTAAGACCTTAGCTACGAGTCTAGTAGGAGAAATCCACGTAATAGGGGGCCTACATCTCACCAATCGGCCGAACGGGCTGTAGCCCTTCGCAGTTCGCAAAGCCCGTAGCGGCCAGTGGCGAACCTTCATCAGAGGAGGCTGGCTATCCCATCGCCTGCGGTAGCCTGTTAGTGTTACCGCCGGCGGACAGGGCTTTCACCTGGACTCCTCTTTCTGAGCCATAGCAAAGCCCGTACCACAGTCCCGGCTAAAGCGTTTCAGCCAGTGGTCAACAGTAAAACGTTCAACCGTGCGACATCTTCTTCACCGATCAACCGGGCGCGCCCTTCACTCACGCACTCAATCAGCGCGCACGCACACAAATGGAGCAGCCATGACCGAGCCCTTGATTCTTCAGCCCAGCAAGCCCGCAGATGCCTGTGTGATCTGGCTTCACGGCCTGGGAGCGGACCGTTACGACTTCCTGCCGGTAGCCGAGATGCTGCAGGAAACCCTGCTGAGCACGCGCTTCGTATTGCCCCAGGCGCCGACCCGGGCAGTGACCATCAATGGCGGATATGCCATGCCCAGCTGGTACGACATTCTGGCCATGAACCCGGCCCGCGCCATCAGCCGTGAACAGCTCGAGGAATCGTCTGACGAGGTCATCAGACTGATCGAAGAACAACGCACCAGCGGAATAGACGCATCGCGAATTTTCCTCGCCGGTTTCTCCCAGGGTGGCGCCGTTGTACTGCACACCGCCTTCCTCAAATGGCAGGGTCCATTGGGTGGCGTACTTGCCCTGTCCACCTATGCCCCGACCTTCAGCGATGAACTGCAACTATCGGCCAGCCAACAGCGGATTCCGGTGCTTTGCCTGCACGGCCAGTACGACGAAGTGGTACAGAACGCCATGGGCCGTACCGCTTATGAGTACCTGAAGCAGCATGGTGTCACCGTGACATGGCAGGAATACCCAATGGAACACGAGGTGTTACCAGAGGAAATCCGCGACATCGGCACCTGGCTGAGCGAGCGCTTGCGCTAGAAAATCCGCGCGCCGTGCCCCCGGCGAGCAACAGACTACGCCGCGCCCGCTTCTTGCATTACACTGGCCGGCGTACATTCCTTAACCAATTGATGAGATGACCGTGCTCAAAGCACTCAAGAAAATCTTCGGTAAAAGCGAGGCTGAGCCGCTCGCGCCAAGCCCCAGTGCCCCCTCCCCCAGTTCCAGCAGCCGTCATGACGGCCGTCAGCCGGAACGGAGCGCACCCGCTACCGCAGCTAAAAAAGAACCGGTGAACACACCGGCCACCCCTTCCGCTCCCAAAGCCCCACGCCAAGAGAAGCCCAAGGCCGAGCAACCCAAAGCTGAGCAGCCGCGTCGCCCGCGCGCGCCGAAACCGCCGGTCAGCACCTGGAAACTCGAAGACTTCGTGGTCGAACCCCAGGAAGGCAAGACCCGCTTCCACGACTTCAAGCTCGCTCCGGAACTGATGCACGCCATCCAGGACCTGGGCTTTCCCTATTGCACGCCAATCCAGGCCCAGGTGCTGGGCTATACCCTGGCGGGCAAGGACGCCATCGGCCGGGCCCAGACCGGTACCGGCAAGACCGCCGCATTCCTGGTGTCGATCATCACCCAGCTGCTGCAGACCCCGCCGCCCAAGGAGCGCTACATGGGCGAACCACGGGCGCTGATCATCGCTCCGACCCGGGAGCTGGTGGTACAGATCGCCAAGGACGCCGCGGCGCTGACCAAGTACACCGGCCTCAACGTCATGACCTTCGTTGGCGGCATGGATTTCGACAAGCAGCTCAAGCACCTGGAAGCGCGCCACTGCGACATCCTGGTCGCCACCCCGGGCCGCCTGCTGGACTTCAACCAGCGCGGCGACGTGCACCTGGACATGGTCGAAGTCATGGTGCTGGACGAAGCCGACCGCATGCTCGACATGGGCTTCATCCCGCAGGTACGGCAGATCATTCGCCAGACACCCCCCAAGAGCGAGCGCCAGACCCTGCTGTTCTCCGCCACCTTCACCGAAGACGTGATGAACCTGGCCAAGCAATGGACCACCGACCCGGCCATCGTCGAGATCGAAGCCGAGAACGTCGCCAACGCCAACGTCGAACAGCACATCTATGCCGTGGCCGGCGCCGACAAGTACAAGCTGCTGTACAACCTGGTCACCGACAACGGCTGGGAACGGGTGATGGTCTTCGCCAACCGCAAGGATGAAGTGCGACGCATCGAGGAACGCCTGGTACGCGATGGGGTGAACGCCGCCCAGCTGTCCGGCGACGTGCCGCAGCACAAGCGGATCAAGACCCTGGAAGGCTTCCGCGAAGGCAAGATCCGGGTCCTGGTGGCCACCGACGTGGCCGGCCGCGGCATCCACATCGACGGCATCAGCCACGTGATCAACTTCACCCTGCCGGAAGTGCCGGACGACTACGTGCACCGCATCGGCCGGACCGGTCGCGCCGGTGCCGACGGCGTATCCATCAGCTTCGCCGGCGAAGACGACTCCTACCAGCTGCCATCGATCGAAGCCCTGCTGGGCCGCAAGATCAGCTGCGAGATGCCGCCCGCCGAACTGCTGCGCCCGGTGGAGCGCAAGCGCCCGCAAGCCTGACGGCCGGCGCTCCCGCGGCGCCCCGGCAACCTGGAGAAACGCAGCCCGACCACAGGCTGCGTTTTTTTTCGCCTGGATATTGCCCATCAAAACTAAAAGTCCATAATAGACAAATTAGTTTAAATCCAGGAAGCCCTTGCATGTCCAGCACGCCTTACGTGATTGCCCGCCCCGAGGCCCGTCAATTGCTCGAACGCATCGACGTGCCGCAGATCCTGCGCAAACTGTTCCGCGACCTGGCTGCCGGGCTCGCCGTGCAACCGGCGCAGCAACTGGTGGAGCTTCCCCAGGGGGCCGGCGACTTCATCAATTACCTGGGGGTGCTGGCCGAAGACCGGGTGTACGGGGTCAAGACCTCGCCCTACATCGTCCGTACCGAAGGTGCGCTGGTTACCGCCTGGACGTTGCTGATGTCCATGGACAGCGGCCAGCCGTTGCTGCTGTGCGACGCCGCCGAACTGACCACCGCCCGTACCGCGGCCACCACAGCGGTCGCGGTCGACGCCCTGGCGCCCCCCACAACCCGGCACCTGGCGATCATCGGTAGCGGCGCGGTGGCCCAGGCGCACTTGCGCTATGTGCAGGACCTGCGCCCCTGGCAGAGCATCCGCCTCTACTCCCCGAGCCTGGCGAACAAGCCCGCCGCGGAGCTTGCCCGCCTGCAAGCCCTCGACCCGCGCCTGCAACTGGTGGCCCGGCTTGAGGACGCCACCGAGGGCGCCGATGTGATCATGCTCTGCACCTCGTCCGCCGGCCCCGTGCTGGATCCGAGCAGCCTCGGCAAGCCGGCGCTGATCACCTCCATCAGCACCAATGCGCCACGGGCCCACGAAGTGCCGCCCGCGGCCCTGGCACAGATGCAGGTCTACTGCGACTACCGGCGCACCACACCGGGCTGCGCCGGTGAAATGCTGATCGCCGAAGAACAGCACGGCTGGGACAGTGCGGCGATTCTCGGCGACCTGCCGGAGCTGCTCAGCGAACAGGCCCCGCTCCCGGATGCCGAACGCCCGGTGTTCTTCCGTTCCATCGGCCTGGGCCTGGAAGACATCGCCCTGGCCAATGCCCTGTACCACCTGCGGCGCCCGCAGTAACCACTGCTGCTCGCCCCTATTGCGGAGCTTCGAATGATCCAGGCAGATTTCATCATCATTGGCGGCGGTATCGCCGGAGCGTCCACCGGCTACTGGCTGTCGCCCCATGGCCGGGTGGTTGTGCTGGAACGTGAATCCCATCCCGCCTATCACTCCACCGGCCGCTCCGCGGCGCTCTATACAGCCGCCTACGGCACCGCCCAGGTGCGCGCCCTGACCCTGGCCAGCCGGGCTTTCTTCGACCACCCGCCGCAGGGTTTCTGCGAGCACCCGCTGCTGACCCCGCGGGGTGAAATGACCGTGGACTTCAACGGTGATCCGGCCGAGCTGAACAACCAGTACCTGAGCGCCAGGGCCACGGTGCCGGAGATGCAACTGCTGAGCGCCGACGAAGCCTGCGCGCGCCTGCCGATCCTGCGCCGGGAAAAGGTCCATGGCGCGCTCTACGACCCCAGCGCCAGCGATATCGACACCGACGCCCTGCACCAGGGCTACCTGCGGGGCATCCGTCGCAACCAGGGCCAGGTCTGCACCGACCATGAGGTGCTGGGGATCGAGCGCGACAGCCAAGGGCAGTGGCAGGTGCGAACGACCGCTCAGGCGTTCAGTGCGCCGGTGTTGATCAATGCCGCCGGGGCCTGGGCCGACCACATCGGCACAATGGCCGGAGCCCGCGCCCTGGGCCTGCAGCCCAAGCGCCGCGCGGCTTTCATCTTCGCCGCCGCCGAAGGCCTGGACTTTCACCACTGGCCAATGCTGGTGAGCCTGGATGAATCCTTCTACATGAAGCCCGACGCCGGCATGTTCCTCGGCTCACCGGCCAATGCCGATCCGGTTGAACCCCACGATGTGCAACCCGAAGAACTGGACATTGCCCTGGGTATCCACCAGATCGAAGAAGCCACCACCCTGAGCATCCGTCGTCCGACCCGGACCTGGGCCGGGCTGCGCAGCTTTGTCAGCGACGGCGATCTGCTGGCCGGTTTCGACCTGCAGGTTCCGGGGCTGTTCTGGGTTGCAGGCCAGGGCGGCTACGGTATCCAGACCTCGCCGGCCATGGGCCAGGCCAGCGCCGCCCTGGTGCGAGGTGCCCCCTTGCCGGAACACCTGACCCGCTTCGGCCTCACGCCTGCCATGCTCTCCCCGGCCCGCCTCGACCGAACCACCGGTTGAGGCGCCCCCAACGATTGCGGCACACTCCCAGCGCCCGCTGCCGGCGGGCGCTGAAGCTGCCTGGAGTACGACCATGACCTCACCTGCAAAGGACCCTGCCCTGGACAATTTCCGGGCGATTGCCGATGCCATTGCCACCCTGTTCTTCCCCCATGCCGAGGTGGTGCTCCACGACCTGCGTACACAGAAGATCGACTACATCGCCAACAACCTGTCCAAACGCGAAGTGGGCGACGACGCAGCCCTGGAAGACCTGCTCAGCGGCGACCGCGACGAACGCAACATCGGCCCCTATGAAAAGCTCAACTGGGACGGACAGAAGATCCGCAGCCTCAGCAGCGTGCTGCGCGACAGCCAGGGCCAGCCCCAGGCGGTGCTGTGCATCAACCTGAACATCTCGCTGTTCGAAAACGCCAAGGCGGCGCTGGACCTGTTTCTGTCACCGAGCAAACTGATTCCCCAGCCCGACTCGCTGTTTCGCGATGACTGGCAGGAGCGGATCAACACCTTCCTGCACAACTGGCTGCGCGAGCGCCAGCTGGGGCTGAACCTGCTGACCCGCGATCACAAGCGCGAACTGGTGCTGGCGCTGCACGCCGAGGGCGCCTTCAAGGGCAAGAGCGCCTCCAACTACGTGGCCAACGTGCTGAACATGGGCCGGGCGACGGTATACAAGCACCTGAAGGAATTGAAGGGACAATAAAGGTTCACGAGCAAGCTCGCTCCTACGCGCAATTGCACAACACCTGTAGGAGCGAGCTCGCTCGCGAAGGCGTCCTCAAGAACGCCACAATGTCTCAATCCCCATAGATATCCGACTTGAAGTACTTGGCCTGGATCTTCTGATATTCACCATTGGCCCGAATATCATCGATGGCCTTGTTCAACTCGCCCACCAGTTCACTGTTGCCCTTGCGCACGGCAATCCCGGCGCCCTCGCCGACGTACTTCGGATCTTTGAGCTCAGGCCCGACAAAGGCGTAGTCGGCCCCCCGGGGCATCGACAGAAAGTCGGCCAGCGGAATGCTGTCGGCAAAGATCGCGTCCAGGCGCCCGGCCGCCAGGTCCATGTAGATCTCCTCGTTGTTGCTGTAGCGCACCACCTTGATGCCCTTGGGCTCGAACACCTCCGTGGCATAGCGGTCGGTGGTGGTGGAGCGCTGCACGCCCACGGTCTTGCCCTTGAGGCTGGCGTACTGGTCGTCCACCTCGGCGCCCTTCTTCATCACCAGGCGCGACGACGTGAAGTAGTACTTGTGGGTGAAATCCACGGATTTGCGGCGCTCGGCGGTAATGGTCATGGAGGACAGCGCAGCGTCGATCTTCTTCACCTTCAGCGAAGGAATCAGGCCGTCGAACTCGCCCTCGATCCACTCGCACTTGACCTGCATCTGCGCGCACAGGGCATTGCCGATGTCGTAGTCGAAACCACCGATCTTGCCCTCGGCGGTCTTGAAGGCAAATGGCGGGTACGCCGCCTCGATGCCCAGGCGCAGGGTCTTTTCGGCCGCGAACAGGCTGCTGCACGCCAACAGGCTCAAGGCCAGGCCACTGATCAGGGGGAGTTTTTTCATGTTCGTTCTCTCGCGGGTTGTTGTTGGTTTGGCAAGACAGAAGGAAGAGGAGAAACAGGCGACGCTTTATTTGTACTTGTTAATCCATACTGGACTTTTACGTACACATCGTCAACGGCGCGCGCAACGACTTATCCCCAGCGGTCGGCGGGAACAGTCGCAGTCGATTGCAGGTTGGATTGCGGCGGGCTCAGGCGCCGCCGGCAAGTATCAGGGGATCAGTCTTTCCAGCGCGCGGCCGCCGCGTGATCACTGTCGCGGCCTTCCACCCAGCGCGGGCCGTCGGCGGTGTTTTCCTTTTTCCAGAACGGCGCCCGGGTCTTCAGGTAATCCATGACAAAGACACAGGCATCGAACGCAGCCTGGCGATGGGCACTGGCCGCGCCGACAAACACAATGGGCTCGCCCGGCTCCAGGGCGCCGATGCGGTGCAGGACTTCCAGTTGCAACAGCGGCCAGCGCTGCTCGGCTTCGGCGGCGATCTTGCCCAGGGCCTTTTCGGTCATGCCCGGGTAGTGTTCAAGAAACATGCCGTGGACATCCTGCCCATCATTGAAATCGCGCACGTAGCCGACAAAACTGACCACCGCACCCACCCCGGTATCCGCGGCGTGCATGGCGTTGACTTCAGCCCCGGGATCGAACGCTGCTGACTGCACTCGAATCGCCATCTCAACCTCCGGTCACCGTGGGGAAAAACGCCACTTCGTCGCCGTCTTCCAGGGGTTCGTCCAGCTGGCACAGCTCTTCATTGCGGGCGCACATCAGGTTCTGCTCGGCCAATACCTCGGCCCCGTCCCGGGACAGCAACGCCTGGCGCACATCCTCGACCTGCTGGAACACGCCTTCGATCTCCAGCCCGTCAATGCCCAGGGCCTCGCGGTAGCGAGCGAAAAACTTCACCGAGATCTTCATGCCTGATCCGCCTGGTAATGGCCGCTCTTGCCGCCGAGCTTCTCCAGCACCCGAACACTGTCGATGGTCATGCCCCGGTCCACCGCCTTGCACATGTCATAGATGGTCAGCGCGGCGACGCTGGCGGCGGTCAGCGCCTCCATTTCCACCCCGGTCTGCCCCGATAGCTTGCAACGCGCAACGATGTGCACGCAGTCCTCGCCTTCGGCACTGAGCTCGACCTTGACACTGGTGAGCATCAACGGATGGCACAGGGGAATCAGGTCACTGGTTTTCTTTGCCGCCTGGATCCCGGCGATGCGCGCCACGGCGAATACATCGCCCTTGGGGTGACCGCCGCTGACGATCATCTGCAGGGTTTGCGGGAGCATGCGTACCCGCGCTTCGGCCACCGCCTCGCGAAAGGTCACGGCCTTGTCGGTGACGTCGACCATATTGGCGCGCCCCTGGGAATCGAGATGAGTCAGCACGGCGTTACTCCTGATCTGGTGGCGGCGATTGTAAACCCGCGGGTCAGTTTTCCGCACCCTGCAGCCCCGCCCCCCGGGGGAAAACAATCCTGCCCGAGATGGTCAGCCGGCCTGTCTGGCCCAGGGTCCCAGAGGACGATCAGCGTGGCGAATACCCAGCATAAGAACAAAGAATTGGCGCCATTATATTAATAAAAGTACAACTTCCCGGAAAAAGGAAACGAAAAAACATGGCATTTCTAATATCAATCCTCCTAAGCCTCCTGGCCGGTTTCGCAGTACCACTACAAGCAGGAACCAATTCAAGACTTGGACACCTATTAGGCCATCCACTATGGGCCACCGGGGTATCACTACTTGTCAGCCTACTGGCACTTATTGCTGTAATAATCTTTATTAAAGTTCCTCGCCCCAACTTCGCAGCCGCTCAGGAAGGCCCATGGTGGATCTGGATGGGCGGGATTGCCGGTGTGTTCTACATCACCGTCGCCCTGCTGATGGCGCCACGCCTAGGGGCCCTCAACTTCATCATGACAGTGATTGTCGGACAACTGATCATTTCCTTGCTCATCGACTATTTCGGTTTGGTCGGTCTTCCACGCCAAACAATAAGCATGCAAAAACTCATTGGCGTACTAGTCGTCATTGGTGGATTCATCATTACCACTCGCGGCTAGCCATAAGAACAACGCAACAACCGATAACAACCAGAAACAACCTGCCCAACTATTTCCTCATCGGAAAGTTAATAACACTCAGCCGACCAGATAGGTGAACAATGACCAGTCAAGCTGCAACTTATGACTCCATCGGTGAACGCTTTGAAGACTTTACCGACACCGCCTCGCAACGCTCGGTAGAAACCGAAACCTTCTTCCATATGGTGGGAGCCATCCAAGGCAAATCCGTCCTGGACCTGGCCTGCGGCTTCGGCTACTTCGGCCGCGAGCTTTACCACCAGGGCGCCAGCAAGGTGGTCGGGGTAGATATTTCCTCATCGATGATCGAACTGGCACGCAAGGAATCGGCGCGCAACCAGGAGGCCATCGAGTATCACGTCGCCAACGTCTGCGACATGGGCGTACTGGGGCACTTCGACCGCGTCACTGCGGCCTGGCTGTTCAACTACGCGCAATCGCCACAAGAGCTGGAAAAAATGTTCAAGGTCGTGGCCAGGAACATGGTCCCCGGCGGCAAACTCATCGCCTACACCGTGGACCCGGGCTTCGAGTTGCAACGCGGCAACTTCACCAAGTACGGCGTCCACGTACTCAGCGAAGAAGCCCATGCCGGTGGCTTCCGCCATCACGCCGAGTTCGTTACCCAACCGCCCAGCGCCTTCACCTTCCACCGCTGGAGCCGCGACACCTACGAGCACGCCATCCTCAAGGCCGGCTTCTCCAAGCTGCAGTGGCAGAAGCCAATCATCTCCGTCGCCAATCGTGCCAAGCATCCCGTCGGCTACTGGGACGATTTCGAGCGCAACTGCCTGCAAACCGGGCTGATCTGCACCCTGTGACCGCCCCTCTCCCCTCAACCAGATGCAGGACAAGAAGTACTATGAATTCCAAGGGTTTTGCTCACTGGCCAGTGTTCGACGGCCCCCTGACAGCCGAAATGACCGACAGGCAATTGATGGGCCTCGCGGAACACTTTCAGCCAGGCATCGAGCTTTCGCTGCCCCTGGCAGTCTGGCGGCAGTTGTCCGACAAATCGGCGGAGCAGTTGGCCCTGGGGGTGGAAAACCCTGACGCTCCCCTGTCATGGCGTCTGGCCTCGGCACGGCTGCTGGCACAGACCATGGACCCACGCCTGGATGTACTCAACCCGCCGATGATCACCATCGAAGGCGGCCAGGTCGAGATCGGCCTGGAGGAGTCGGCCATCGACCAGGTGCTGCAGCGCATGCAGGGCCTGGGGCTGGACCGCAGCTGGATCGAGAAGGAGGCCCCGCGCCACCGGGTCGAGCTCAAGCCCTACGCCATTGGCAAGTACCCGGTAACCAACCTGGAATACCGGGCATTCCTGGAGGATTCGCAGTACCCCGCCATCCCCGGCAACTGGCTTTTCGGCCAGTTCCCCAGCGAACGCGCCAACCATCCGGTCTATGGCCTGAGCGCCGGCGATGCCGACGTCTACTGCCAGTGGCTGGCGGCCCGTACCGGTCGCTCGTTCCGCCTGCCCAGCGAAGCGGAATGGGAGTTTGCCGCCGCCGGCCATGAAAACCTCGAATACCCCTGGGGCGACCAGTTTCTGCCCCTGCACGCCAACACCGCGGAAATGGGCCTGTTCGCCACCACCCCGGTAGGTGCCCTGCCCGAGGGCGCATCGCCCTTCGGCTGCATGGACATGGCCGGAAACGTCGAAGAATACGTGGCCGATGACTACGCCCCCTACCCCGGCGGCAATGCCGTCATCGACGACCTGGTGACCGTGGTCGGCACCCACCGGATTGCCCGCGGCGGCAGCTTCACACGCTTTCGCGACTTGACCCGCAACTGCCGTCGACACGGCAAATACCCCAGGGAGATCTACGTGATGGGCTTCAGGCTCGCCGAGAGCCTCTGACCCGGCATTTCTACTTTTGCAACCAAACAATTACACGTTCAACGTCAAAGAACGGAAGGGATTTCCATGAACACACTCAGCATCAGAAACCAGGTCGACATCCCCCTGAACGACTCGCCCACCCCCGGCACTTTCTACAGTTTCAGCGGCCTGGAAGCGGCCCATGAACACATCCTGATCAAGCTGGGCCCCGCCAGCGAACACAGCCCCCTGGTGCGCATTCATTCCGAATGCCTGACCGGCGATGTCTTCAACTCCCAGCGCTGCGATTGCGGCCCGCAACTGAGCGAGTCCATCTCGCGCATGCAGGAAGAAGGCGGCTACCTCATCTACCTGCGCCAGGAAGGCCGGGGCATCGGCCTGTACGCCAAGCTGGATGCCTACCGCCTGCAAGACGGCGGCATGGACACCTTCGAAGCCAACAGCCACTTGAACTTCCCCGAGGACGGCCGGGACTTCTCCATGGCCGCCAGGATGCTCAAGGCCCTGGGCGTGCAGCACTGCCGCCTGATCACCAACAACCCGGACAAGGTCCAGGCCCTGAAGGACAACGGCATCATCGTGGACAGCACCATCCCCACCGGGGTCTTCCTCACCCGGCACAACAGCCACTACCTGCAAGCCAAGAAAGACAAGAAGCACCACCTCATCGATCTCATCAAATAGAAGAGCCTGCCTCCCCCGGAGCCCGCGGGCCGGGGGACGGCTGCCCGTCATCCGCCAACGCATTATTAAGGACAATAATCATGAGACATTTCGGGCCCATCAGCGGCATCGCCACGTTCAAGGACACCTACGTCGCCACCGCCGGCTACGACAACCAGGTGATCCTCTGGGATGCCAGGACCCGGACCCCGATCCAGCGGGTCCTTCACGATCACCTGGCCAACCAGTGCGCATTCAACGCCGCCGGCACGCTGCTGGTAAGCGCCAGCAGCGACTACACCGCGCGGGTCTGGGAAGTGCCGTCCCTGCGCCTGAAGACCGTGCTCATCGGCCATGACGACGACATCGAGATGGCCGCCTTCTCCCCGGACGGCCAGACCATCGCCACCTGCTCCCGGGACCACAGCATCCGCCTGTTCAACCTCAGCGGCCAGACCCTGCGGATCCTCCACGGCCACACCGCCGACGTGATCTCGGTGTGCTGGTCGGCCGATGGCCAGACCCTGGTGTCGAGCAGCGATGACGGTTCGATCCGGCGCTGGGATGCCAATACCGGGCAACAGCTGGAAACCATCGACCTGGGCGGCGTGGAAACCGACACCGTGGCCCTGTCCCGCGAGGGCATCATTTTCGCCGGCGACGACGAAGGCAAGATCTCCATCATCAGCCCCCGCGGCACCCTGCTGCAGCCCGCCCACAGCGCCGGGATCAAGCGCATCATCTGGGACGACAGCCAGCGCCTGCTGATCAGCCTCAGCTACGACCGCTCGGTCATGCTCTGGCACCTCAAGCAGGACGGCACCCTGGTCAAGACCGCGGAAACCTCCCTGCCGAGCATCATCTGGCCACGCAGTTGCGCGCTGCTGGGCAGCCATCGCATCGCCTTCGTCACCTTCGGCTCGCGCTATGCCACCTGGGATTTCGCCACCCAGACCTGGGACCTCAGCGGCATCGAACCGGCGGTCAGCCTCAACGCCGTGGCGGTGGTCGGCGAAGACGTCTACAGCATCGGCGACGCCGGCATCCTGCACATCAACGGCCAACCCAGCATCAAGGCCGGCAGCCTGTGCAACTTCCTCCTGCCCTTTGGCGACAGTGTGTTGACCGGCGGCCAGATGGGCACGGTGTTCGACGCCCGCACCGGCGCCACCCTGTACCAGCACCGCTCGCCCCTGAACTGCGGCACCACCTTCATCAAGGACGGTGCCTTGCACGCAGCTATCGGCACCTACACCGGCGAAGCGCTGATCTTCTGCCTGGACCAGCAGCAGCCGCGCTTCGTCACCCAGGTGCGCATGCATGAGAACGCCATCAAAGGCATCGCCGCCGATGAAACCTACATTTTCAGCGTGTGCGCCACCGCAGCCGCGGCCTTCTTCCGGATTGCCGACTTCGGCCTGGAAACCTACCTGGACAAGGCCCACGAGCGGATCTCCAACGGCTGCACGCAGATCCAGGGCGGCTTCGCCAGCATCGGTCGCGACCTGAAACTGCGCCTGTGGCGCGATGGCGCCAGCGAGGTGTTCGACACGCCCCACAGCCACTCGATCAAGTGCATCGCCATCTCTCGGGACCGCTCGATGATCGCCACCGGCAGCTACGGCGGCACCGTGGCCGTCTTCGATCTGAAAAAGCGCGTCTGGGCCAGCGTGGAGAAACCCACCGCCAGCGGCATTTCCTGCCTGATCCATGACGCCAGCGGCGAAGGTTTCCTGGCCAGCGCCTACGACGGCCGGATCTACCCGATCACGCCCCCGGCCGCTGTCCAGTCGGCGCGCCCATGACCTACTTCAGCGAAGTCGACTTCCAGCACATGCAGCACGCCCTGTCCCTGGCAGAACGGGGCAGCCACTCCACCTGGCCCAATCCGCGGGTGGGTTGCGTGATCGCCCATGGCTCGCAAGTGGTCGGCGAAGGCTGGCATCGGCGGGCCGGCGGGCCCCACGCCGAGGTGTTCGCCCTGCGCCAGGCCGGTGGCCTGGCGCGGGGGGCCACCGCCTACGTGACCATGGAACCCTGCAGCCATGTCGGACGCACCGGTGCCTGCCATCAGGCCCTGATCGACAGCGGCGTGCACAGCGTGGTGGTGGCCCATCAGGACCCGTTCGAACAGGTCAACGGCCAGGGCATCGCCCAACTGCGCAACGCCGGAATCGAGGTGCGGGTCGGCCTGCTGGAATCGGCGGCCCAGGAGTTGAACCGCGGCTTTCTGTCCACGGTGCGGCGCCAGCGGCCCTGGGTGCAACTGAAAATGGGCATGAGCCTGGACGGGCGCACGGCCCTGGACAATGGGCGCTCGAAGTGGATCACCAGCACCCGGGCCCGGGCCGACGTGCAGTATTGGCGGGCCCGCAGCTCGGCGATCCTCACCGGCAGCGGTACCGTCCTGGCGGACGACCCACTGCTCACGGTACGCCAGCTGTCCTCCCCGGAGGCCCTGGCGCCAGTACGTGTGGTGCTCGACAGCCAGGGCCGGGTGCCCGCCACGGCGCGGGTGTTCAACGACCAGGCGCCGAGCCTGCACGTGGTGCACCGGGAGTGCCCGCTGGCCAGCAGCGACAGCGAGCAGGTCATGGCGCTGCCCGGGGACGACCAGGGCCTGCACCTTGAGCAGTTGCTGCACAACCTCAGCCAGCGCGGCCTGCACGACCTGCTGGTGGAAGCCGGCCCGACACTGGCCGGCAACCTGCTCAAGGCGCATCTGGTGGATGAGTTGCTGTTGTACGTGGCTCCGCGCCTGCTGGGGGATCTGGCCCGGCCGCTGGTGCACCTGCCGTGCTTCGACCGCCTGGAGGAGGCCCTGGACTTTGCCCTGTATGACGTCAGCCAGCTGGGGCCGGACCTGCGTCTGCGCCTGCGGCCGGCTCAGCCGCCGAGCGCGCTATGAGCGACCACCTGCTTGACCTGTTCGCGCAACCAGACATGGGCCGGTTCATTGTCGAAACGCTGATGCCAGATCTGCACGAAGGGAAACGGCGGAATCGGCAACGGCGGTCGCAGCTGGATCAGGTCCTGGTTAAGCAGCGCTTCGTCCAGGGTGCGAGTGGCCACCGTGAGAATCAGGTCGGTGTTGTGAATCATGCTGGGGGCAGTGCGCCAATGGGGCACGCTCACGGCTATCCGCCGCTGCAGCCCTTCGTCGCGCAGCAGGCTGTCCACCTCGCCGTTGGCGCTGCCATCCATCGACACCAGGATGTGTGGCCGGGCCAGGTAGCTGTCCAGGTCCAGCGTGCCGTCGGCCGGCAACGTGCGTCGGTCGAGGAGGCAGGAGAAGGTTTCCTCGAACAGTACCTCGGTGGAAATGTCGCCGGACAGGTTGGGAAACACCCCCAGGGCCAGGTCGATCTTGCCCTGGGAAACCTGCTCGAACATTCCGTGCCGGGTGTCCTGGGTCACCACCAAGGTGGTGTTCGGCGCATCGCGGCGCAAGCGCACCATCAGGTTGGGCAGCACCAGCGCGGCGCCGTAGTCGGACATCGCCAGGGTGAAGATGCGCTGGGAACTGGCGGGGTCGAAGTCGATGGACTTGCCGAACAGGGTTTCGATCTGGCCGAGGATTTCCCGCAGCGGCTGCTGGATGTTCTGGGCCAGGGAACTGAGCACCAGTTCGCTGCCCCGGCGAATCAGGATCGGGTCATCCAGCAACCCGCGCAACTTGCTCAACGAGTGGCTGATGGCCGGCTGGCTCAAGTGCAGGCGCAAGGCCGTGCGGGTGACATGTTTTTCTGTCAGCAGGGCATCAAGCACCACCAGCAGGTTCAAATCGATATTGCGCAGTAAGACCGTGACCATCCTGTCATTTCCAACTCAGGGAGCAAGGTCCCAAAAGGAGCAACACATGCTGCAACTCAAACGAATTATTGAAACAGCCCTTTATGTGAACGATCTCGACATCGCGAAAGAATTCTACGCAAAAACCTTCCAGCTGGAAGTCATGGTCGAGAGTGATGTCCTCGTGGCGCTGAACATCGGCGGCCAGAATACCCTGTTGCTGTTCAAGCGGGGCGCCTCGCTGCACACCAAATACCTCAGCGGCGGCGAGATCCCGCCCCACGATGCCAGCGGGCGGATCCATGTGTGCTTTGCCATCGACAAGCAGGACCTGCCCGGCTGGAAGGAACGCCTGGCCCACTCCGGCATTCCCCTGGAAGGTCGTACCGAATGGCCCAAGGGCGGCTCCAGCATCTATTTCCGCGACCCGGATGAAAACCTCGTCGAGCTGCTCACCCCCGGTTGCTGGCCGATCTACTGAAACTGCAACTGACGTCAAGGAGTGAATGTCATGGTGTCCGTCGGTGTAACCAAGCCCCCCTCCCTGCGCGCATGGCTGGCGCTGATCGCGGCGCTGCTGACCGTCGGCCTGCTGGCCGGGTGGCTGTGGCACGGGGCCCGGCCCGGCCCACAGGCCTATGCACAGGCACCGGTCAAGGTCGCCGTGGCCACGGCCAGTACCCTGCCCTTCCCGAACTACCTAGAAGCCATCGGCGAACTGGAGGCGATCCAGCAAGTCAGCGTGCCGGCGGAAATCGGCGGGCGCATCGTCAACCTGCCGATCCAGTCAGGGCAGCGGGTCGAACGCGGCCAGGTCCTGGTCCAGCTCAACGACGCGCCCCAGCGCGGCAACCTGGTGCGCCTGCAAGGGGAAATGGAAAACGCCCGGATCCGCCTCGAACGCTCGCGGCGCCTGGTGTCGGTCAACGCCACCTCCAGGGAAGCCTTCGACAATGCCCAGACCGAGCTGTCCACCGCCAAGGGCGCCTTGCAGGCGCTGACCGCGGAAATCGAGCAGCGCACCATCCGCGCGCCCTTTGCCGGCACCCTGGGCATTCGCAAGGTGCACCTTGGGCAATACGTGAACCCCGGGGACGTACTGATCAACCTGATTGGCGACAAGGGCCTGTACGTCAACTTCAGCGTGCCCGAGCAGGCGCTGGCCCAGGTCACGCCAGGGGCGACCCTGGAAGTGCTTCTCGACGCCCTGCCCGGGCAGGTGCTCAGCGCCAAAGTGAGCGCTGTCGATCCGTTTCTCGATCGCACCCGCACCCTGAGCATCCAGGCACGCCTGCAAGACCCGCCAGCCAGCGCCCTGCCCCATATGTTCGCCCGTGTGCGGCTGGCCCAGCCGCTGCCCAGCGGCACCTTGAGCGTGCCGGAAACCGCGGTGACCTATAACGCCTACGGCGAAGAGTTGTTCGTGGTCCAGCCGGCCAAGGATGCCCAGGGCGCGCCGACGGTGCAGCGGGTATCGGTGAAAACCGGCGCGCGGCATGCCGGCCGGGTGGTGATCGACAGCGGCCTGGCGCCGGGCGCGCAAGTGGTGACGTCCGGGCAGATCAAGCTCAGTGACGGCGCCCCG